>CAZPEJ010000908.1:0-2036 GCA_964585465.1 uncultured Ardenticatenaceae bacterium | reverse complement strand
CAAACAGCATGAGGTCAAAACATCGGAGTGCCTAAAAACAATTTCTCGTTTTTGTTCGTAGTAACCGCTTTAGCGGTCTGGACGACTAAACTCTTTACTACGAACCTATTTCTGGACAATTCTTAAGCAGTCACATTAGTTTTATGATAAGTAAATCCCCTGGTTGTCTGGTCAATGGATACTCTTTTTTGATCATGGTGTGGTTTGGATCGCGCCTGCTCTTTTTTGATACCGTTTGGTGGCTGGCATTGGTCAATACAGCAGCTTTATTTTTGTTTGTACCATTGCCGATTTTATTGGGAACGGCCGCTTTCAGTACCAACCGCAAACAGTGGAGTATTTTGGTCATACCAACAGCCGTTTTTCTTTTGTTATATGGCAGGCTGCTGTTGCCCCAATTTTCCAGCCCGGCAGCAAATCCTACGACGCTGCGCGTGATGACCTTTAATCTGTTGTATGAAAACAAGGAAGTGGAAACAATTGCTCAAGTGATTCTGGCATCCCAGGTGGACATCGTGGGGGTACAGGAAACTACCCAATTTCATGCTCACCAATTAGGCGAACTATTAACCACACAATTCCCTTATCAAAGTGTGCGTCCTGGAAATCGGTATGGAGATGTGGGGCTATTTAGTCGCTACCCCATTGAAATATCCGAAGACCTTTTATTACCTCCCCGCCATTTGGCTATGCAAGCTATCGTCCAGATGAACAACCAAACTCTTCAATTGTTTGTCGTTCATCTAATGCCCAATCAATTGGGAAATGTTCCCCTATCTCAACTGCCTGAACGGGCAAAAGAACGGTATGCTACCCGTTTACAAGAAATCATGTTGTTAAACCAGGTGGTTGCGGCAGCAACCGAACCTGTCATACTATTGTGTGATTGTAATTTTACAGAAACGTCCCAAGCTTATGCTCAACTAGACTCTTTTTTACAAGACAGTTTCGGGGAAACTGGGTGGGGGTTGGGACTAACCGCGACGGATGCCCGTTATTTACCCACCCAACGAATAGATTATGTGTGGCATTCGGCCGAATTAACAGCCGTTTCTGCCCAGGTAGGTGAGTTTGCCTTTTCAGACCATCTACCTGTCGTTGTAGAGTTGGCTATCAAATGACACAAATCATCACTCTACCAGAATTTGAGCCTGTGTTGTTGCCTGCGGAGGCGATTCCTCTAGCGGTGGGGGAAAAGTTGTGGCGGGCGTATGACCAACGGGGGGGCAAAATTCGGGTGGAGTTTCCAGGGTTGCCCACAAACGGCCGTTGGCGGCTAACCGCACAAGGGTGGGTAGGACTCATTCCCCTCACCCCCGACCTGCACCTGGTTTTGCAACCCAAAGTTGCCCTCAGTAGCTTGTTTCGGATGTGGGAATATGCTTATGGCCTGAAAAGTGTTAGCTGGCTTGCTGGTTTAACCGAAGTGGAATCGTTGGCACAGTTTTATGAACGGCTGGCTTACTGCCTGGCAGAACAGGTCTTGCGGCGTGGGCAACAAGGGTTTCACCGCACTTATTTGCAAGAAACGGCCGTTTTGCCTTATGTGCGCGGGCGGTTACAAACCACTCCAGCCCAGGAACAACCCGGGCAAATTGGCCTGCGCTGCCAATACCAGGAACACAGTGCCGACATTCCCGATAACCAAATTTTGGCCTACACCTTATGGCAAATTGGTCATAGCCACCGCTGCCGCCCAGACATCCAACAGGTGGTGCGGCAAGCCTACCAGGCGGTTAGTAGTGTCGCCACCCCCCACCCTGTTACGGCAATGGCCTGTATCGGCCGCTTTTACACCCGCCTCAACCAGGATTACCAACCCTTGCACGCTTTGTGCCGCTTTTTTCTGGAACACAGCGGGCCTAGCCACACCGCTGGTGACCACACCATGTTGCCCTTTTTGCTCAACATGGCCCGACTGTATGAACTATTTGTGGCTGAGTGGCTCAAAACCCACCTGCCCTCGCCCTGGCAGGTAAAAGCCCAGGAGCGTTTTCAACTGGGGGCACACCGCGAACTGGAATTTGCGATTGATC
>CAZPEJ010000907.1:0-2049 GCA_964585465.1 uncultured Ardenticatenaceae bacterium | reverse complement strand
GGCGCGGGTGGCGGCAACATGGCAGGATGTGGGCGGTGGGGAAGAAAGAGGGGCAAGGGGGGAGGAGCGAGGAGCGAAGGGCAAGGAGTGAAGAGCGAGGAGGGAGAGGGAAGGAGATGCCTTTGGTGTCGGTGGTGGTGCCGGCACGAAATGAGGCGGAGAATTTGCGGCGGTTGTTGCCTGCTTTGGGGGCGGTGCAATATGCGGGTGGGGTGGAAGTGATTGTGGTGGATGATGATTCGGGGGATGAAACGGCCGTTATTGCCCAACAACATGGGGCCACCGTTTTAGCCCTCTCTCACCTGCCCACCGGCTGGCTGGGGAAAACCAATGCCTGCCACCAGGGGGCACAACTGGCTGCCGGGGAGTGGTTGCTCTTTACCGATGCAGATACGGTTCACACCCCAGAAGGGTTACATCGGGTAATGGTTTATGTGCAAACACACCAATTGGACGCTCTCAGTCTATTTTTGCGCCAACAAACTGATAACTGGCTGGTGAAACTCGTTTTAACGGCCGCTTTTGCCGGGCTATTTGCGGGTTTGCCGCAGGCGGATCATGTGTTTAACGGGCAGTACATTTTAATCAAAAAAGTGGTCTACCAGGAAAGTGGTGGCTTTGCGGCCGTGCGAGGTGAACCATTAGAAGACCTGGCCTTTGGGCATCGGCTGAGGAGTTTGGGGTATCGGGTGGGCATGGCTCATGGAGAAACAGTGGCGACGGTGCAGATGTACCAGACGTTATCCCATCTGTGGCAGGGGATGACACGTATTGGGTCCGGGTCGCTGAAATGGAGTGGTTGGGGGGCATTGGTAACGGCCGTTTTAATTACCGCCTTCATGACTCCAATGCTGGTGCTGCTGGCCTGGCTGGTTGGGGAAATTGGCCTGAACTGGTTAATTGTGACATGGGGAACGGCCGTTTTAGCTTTCCTGCCCTGGGCACACCGTTACGGTGTCACTCGCTGGGCCTGGTTAGCTCCCCTGGGGGCCACCCTGGTACAGGTCGCAGGGGTTTGGGGGCTGATACAGCACTTTTTGGGGCATGGTATTAGCTGGAAAGGTAGACGGGTGTAGGGGTGGGTTTCAGGTTTCAGATTCGCCCTTCGCTCCTCGCTTTTCGCTCCTCGCCCCTATCACTCCTTTTTATCTATATTATCTGTGGTTAATCCCACTTTCACCCTGGAGGAATTATGACGTATTTTGGTTTTTTGTTACGTTTTTTGGTTATTCCCATCTTACTGTTGGGTTTTATTGCTGCTGTTGACCACAGACGGGGTAAACAAAACTGGGTTACTTTACGTGGTTGGTCAGGGGTGCGGGCGATTGTGTTACATGTCATCATTGCCGTTGTTTATACCACTCCCTGGGATAACTACCTGGTTGCCACCCAGGTGTGGTGGTACAAACCAGAACTGGTAACGGGCATCACTATCGGCTGGGTGCCAATTGAGGAGTACACTTTTTTTGTCTTGCAGCCTATTTTGACAGGGTTGTGGTTATTGTGGTTGATGAGGAATTTGTCATTTGACCATCAAATCAATAAAGGGGCCATTTCGTTACGCAAAACAGCCCCAATCGCTTTGGGGGTGTTGTGGCTGGCGGGGGTGTTCTCCCTGGCTCTGGGATGGGAAAAGGCGACCTACCTGGCGTTGATTGTGGTGTGGGCGGTGCCTCCCATGATGTTGCAACTGGCGTTTGGGGCGGATATTTTGTGGAAATACGGCCGTTTACTCTTCCTCACCATTGTACCCATGACGCTTTACCTGGGTGTGGCCGATGCGTTAGCCATTGATGGTGGCACCTGGACAATTAACCCAGAACAAACCTTCCATTTTCTGCTGGGAGGCATCCTGCCCATTGAGGAGTTCATCTTTTTCCTGGTGACAAACATCCTCATCACCCTGGGTACCACCCTGCTAATGGCCCAGGAAAGCCAGGAACGGCTGGCGGAATATGCAAAGAAGCTGTCAGCCGTCAGCCGTCAGCCAGAAAAGCTGTCAGCCGTCAGCCGTCAGCTATCAGCAGGGGAAGCTGATAGCTAATAGCT
>CAZPEJ010000906.1:0-2054 GCA_964585465.1 uncultured Ardenticatenaceae bacterium | reverse complement strand
CCGTTCCTGGCATCTCCCTCGATGTAGCTCAGTCCATCAAAGACCATTTGGCCTAGTTTGTAAATTGTTGCATCGAACGATAAACTCTAGGTATTACGATAATAAGAACGATAGAGGTGTTGTATGGAGGCTGTTACAGTTTCACCAAAATTTCAGGTTGTTATTCCACTGACTGTGCGTAAATCACTAAACATTTACCCAGGGCAAAAGATTCAAGTCGTTTTGTATGAAGGTAGAATTGAACTAATCCCCATCAAACCCATTCAAGAAATGCGCGGTTTTTTGCAGGGGTTAGATAGCTCTATAGAACGGGAACCAGACCGGGTATGAACATTGTAGACTCTTCTGGTTGGTTGGCATATTTTGCAGATGGGGTAAACGCCCCGTTTTTTGCCGCTGCCATTGAGAACAGTGCCGAATTGATAGTACCTACTATCAGCATTTATGAGGTTTTCAAACGAGTTTTGCAACAGCGTGGTGAAAATGATGCTTTGCAAGCGGCCGTTTTGATGCAACAGGGCAAAGTGGTAGATTTGACATCGGCATTGGCTTTGAGTGCCGCCAAAATTTCTAGTACGCATAAAATCCCTATGGCCGATGCCATCATGTTAGCGACGGCAAGAGCCTATAAAGCTACCTTGTGGACACAAGATGTAGATTTCAAAGGGCTGCCAGGGGTCAACTATATGGAAAAAAAGTGAATTAGAGGGAACTGGGCGGACAGAAGTAACGGCCGTTCCTGGCATCTCCCTCGATGTAGCCCAATCCATCAAAGACCATTTGGCCTAAAGCACCTTATAAAAACAGTTACACTTTCCTCGAAATTCCAAATAACTATCCCGTTTGCGGCTTGTATGGCTTTTTGTTAGGGACGGATAGCTACATGAAATAGGAATCAGAACACGCATAAACATTACGATTCAAAATATCCACCCTCATCTTGTATGTGAGGGCGACATGTAAAATGGATGAGCGGATAAACCCCTGAAAGGTTTATCCGCTTATTTTTTTTCTTTGTTGGATGCTACTAAAATGAGGAAGATAAGACATACCGGTCAGCCAGGCTCTAACTACCAATCGCCTGAAAGATAGTTTTGTGATTTTGTGAGTGGTTTTGTATCTATAGAAAGGTTATAATTTATTTACCGAGCCAACAAATTCAAAATGTTGTGAAGTTTGTTCAAACTAATCAAAACATTCCCACTGCTTGTTTATCTTTTAAGGAGGGATATCATGAAACAGGAATGTCATTTTTGTACGCTGGAGGGTTTATGCCAGTGATAAACCCTAACCCCTTTATCTATGGCCCCCCTGTAACAGGGGCACAATTTTTTGGCCGTGAGGATGAGTTGCGGACAATTTTCAGCCGTTTGAGTCATCCTACAAACCCTCAATCAACGGCTGTTACAGGTGAACCCCACATTGGCAAAACTTCGCTATTGCGTAAATTGGCAGACCCCTCAACTCAACAACAATACCTGGGACAAAAGGCACAAACTTATATATTTCATTATTTGGAACTATTAGACTTGGATACCCAATACAAGCCGACCCATTTTTGGCAAGCTGCTCTAGCTTTATTTAGCCAAAAACCTGGGGGAGCCGATATTGCCCGTCGTTTAAATAAGGCGCAAGATGCTTCTTATACTTCGGAATCTTTACGGCAGTTTTTTACCTATCTGGCCGATAAACAACGCCGTTTGGTTCTTCTATTAGATGAGTTTGAACGTTTGTTGGTTCATCCTCGCTTTCAGGACCCTGCCTTTTTTGCTGGTTTACGCTCTTTAGCAAACAATACAGGTGGTTTGGTTTTAATAACTGCTAGCCGACCAACCATTGTTCATATGAATAAGAAAGGCCGCTCACTTCTGCAAACGGGTTCACCCTTCTTCAATAATATGATCGATATTCGTTTGAAACGTTTTGATGACCATTTGGTGCGGCAGGTATTAACACCCCTTCAAATTGTTTTTTCACCTTCAGAACAGGATTTTGTTTATCAATTGAGCGATCAAGGGCACCCATTTTTACTTCAAGCTGCGGCAGGAATACTA
>CAZPEJ010000905.1:0-2054 GCA_964585465.1 uncultured Ardenticatenaceae bacterium | reverse complement strand
TGCCCCGCGCTGCCGATTGACAATTTGCACCTCTGGATTGGCCGCGTCTGCCCAACCCATTACCCCCTTTGGGTTGCCGCGTGACACCATCCACCCCTGCTCTCGTTCCACCAACGTCAGCAGCACAATCTCCATTTCCGGCACATAACGACGAAGGTAGGAGACATTGTACTCACCCGTTTCCGGGTCGAGCAGGTGGCAGCCCGCCAGGTGACATTCGCCGCGCCGCAGCGCGATCAACCCACCCAGGCTGCCCACATTGGCCGAACTCAGACGCAGCCCACCGCCCTGTTCTGCCAGAAATTGAGCCAGCAAATCCAGGGTTAAATCATGACTACCCACCACCAGAAGGGTGTTTTGAATCTCGTGGGCCGGGCGGTAGAGGTGAACGGTGACAGACGCACCCGCATCGGCCCCCTCGCTGAAGCGGGGAACTCGCACAATACCGTCGGCCCGTACCAACGAGGTGATCACCCCAGCCCCGCGACTAATGGGGGTTGCCAATATCTTATCCCCCACCTGGCCCACCGTTACCCGCACATAATCGTCATCGCCAGTGGGGGAAACAAGTTTGCGGGTCAGGGTGGCGGGCAATGTTGCAGGTTGGGCGGGTGGTTGCCCCTGCCATTTTGCCAGCAGGGGTTCGACAAAAATTTCGCCAGTCAGGGCGGCACTCACAGGATAACCCGGTACGCCAATGATGGGAACCGGGTGTTCCAGGGCGTGTTCCAGGATGCCCAAGATGACAGGGTGGCCGGGGCGAATGGCAACCCCATGTACCAGCAGTTGCCCCAGGGATTGCACCACATGGGCGGTGTAATCTTCGCTGCCTGCGGAGGAACCAGCATTGAGCAGGATGAGGTCGTGGGTGAGGGCGGCTTGTTGAACGGCCGTTTGAATGGCCGCAAATTGATCGGGCACAATGGGCCAACGAGTGGGCAAGCCACCCCAATTTTGTACCTGGGCTGCCAGCACCAGGCTGTTGTATTCGATAATTTGACCAGGGGTAGGGGGGGTGGAAACGGCCGTTTCGGCAGCAATCAACTCTGAACCGGTGGGAATAATGGCAACACGCGGCTGACGGTAGACGGTGACGGTGGCATGACCCGACCCGGCAACGGCCCCCAAATCTACCGGACGTAACTTGTGATTGGCGGGCAACACCAGTTCCGTTGCCACCATATCTTCGCCCATAGCCCGAACATGTTGCCAGGGGGCCACTGAGGCGCGAATTTCGATGGCTGAACGGCCGTCTGCCAATGTCACAGGTTGGGCGTGTTCCACCATCACCACTGCATTGGCCCAGGCTGGCAACGCATGGCCGGTATTCACCGCCTGCGCGGCAAACGGGTAAGGCGGCTGAAGACCAGAACCTGAAGTTTGTTCCTCCCCACTGCCCACTGAGGCGTGTTCACTGGGTACTGTCCGCTGTTCACTGTTCACCACCACAAACTGCACCGGACTTGTCTCCGTCGCCCCAGCACTCTCTTGGGCGCGGATGGCATATCCATCCATCGCGCTGGCGTGGTAATGGGGAGAGGAGAGGTTAGCCCAGACGGGAACGGCCGTTACCCGCCCGTTTGCCGCAACCAGGGGGATTGTTTCGCCAGGGAGAGCCTGCCAACGGCCGATTTGCTGCAAAACGGCCGAAAATGCCCCCCACGCTTCATCCAAAGGGATGTCTTCCAGGTAAATATGTCGGTTCATCGGGTACATAGTGCGTTTTGTGTCATGTTTATGGGTGTATTATGCAACAGGCGATGTGCCTTGTACAAACAATACACGGCCATTAATGGCCGTGTTACCAACAACGCTGGCTGAAGCCAGCTAAGGAGTGTGCTATAAAGAATCTTCAGGAATTTAATTTTGGACACGCCCATATAACAGTTCGATACGAAATGGGAACACCGTAGCCGCGAAACCGCTTTCGCGCTGTTCATAAATGACTGACACTATAGTACCTTCAGGGCAAGTTTTCAAGTAAATTTGTAGCTCGTTTATAGCTGATTTGTAGCTCAAACTGACACTTTTTGTGTTACACTGCGTTCAGCCCC
>CAZPEJ010000904.1:0-2059 GCA_964585465.1 uncultured Ardenticatenaceae bacterium | reverse complement strand
TGCAGCGGCGTAACCTGCGTGGCCTCAACAAGGGTGAAGCCATTTGGAGCGCGGCTCGTGCCATGCTGCCAATCAGGAGGGCGACATGCCTGAACAAGAATTGAACGCCCAGATGAACCGGGCCAGTAGCACGATGTTGTTAGTCTCCATGTTGTCGGCTGGAACACCGTTTATCTGGATAAGGTGGTCGCCACCCTGTGGGTCAACGGAGCGCAAATCCCCGATGAGTACTTGACTCATGTGTCGCCATTGGGCTGGCAGCACGTCAATTTGCTGGGTCGGTATGAACTTAACTTGGAGCAGGCCTACCCACTGAACGTCTTACGGCCGTTACGCAAGCCCGTCAACTGATCTTCACCTTGTCCTTAGCGTTACAATCCCCGAAAAAAATATTGTGAGGCGTACACGTTGGCACGAATTGTGGAGTCATTCTAGTCGAAAACATGATAGCACTCCTTTGAGTGGGTTGACAGGAACGGCCGTTTATACCAGCCACCTTTGGAACCCCCTACTACCCTGGTTGATATTTGGGCAAGCCACCCAGGTAGGCAAATCTGTTACCAAAGGGAATGGGGTGTATCAAATTAGCGTACCAGATTGGTATGGTTATTGGGATTGGCTTTGATGACGTTGCCGGTTGATGCAAGAGCAAACGGCCGATTACATCAATTGCCTCTTTGCCAGGTCAGCAAAAGCCCCTTCTTGATTTATTAGCTCTTGATAAGTGCCGTGTTGGACGACATGCCCACCCTGTAATACATAAATTTTGTCCGCATTTTTGATGGTGCTTAACCGATGGGCGATGACAATACGGGTTGCCTGTAAATTATTCAGGCTTTGACTAACGATTGCTTGAGTGTGGTTGTCTAGGGCACTGGTGGCTTCGTCAAAAAACAAGATGCGCGGCCGATTGACGATAGCACGAGCAATCAATAATCTTTGCCGTTGCCCACCAGATAGGGTGCCCCCTCCATGGCTGAGAACGGTATGAAGCCCCATTGGCATTTTTTTCAAGTCTTCAGCTAATCCGGCCATTTTGGCTGCCCGCATGGCATCCTCTTTTGTCAGTTGGGAAGCTCCGACGATATTCGTGAAGATGTCGCCGCCCATAATTTGCCCGTTTTGTAACACGACACCCATTTGGCGGCGTACTTCACGCACATCTAGCTGGCTTAAATCTTGCCCATCGTAATAAATGGCTCCTGAAATGGGGGTTTCAAAACCCAATAGGATGCGGAATAGGGTGGACTTTCCTGACCCTGACGGCCCGACTAAAGCAACAAATTCACCAGGGTTGATTTCTAGGGAAACCCCTTTGAGTATTTCTGGGCCGTTGTTGTAACGGAAAGAGACGTTGGAAACTTCAATACGGCCGTTTAACTCCCCTGGATGCTCTTTTAGCTCATTCACTTCTGGCAAGGTTTGTAAAATGGGTTTGGAGCGTTCATAAATGGGCACAATGTTCAAAACAGAAACCAACGCGCCGCTTAACGTCAAAACAGACATCAAAAACTGGGTAAAGGCTGCATTAAAAGCGAGAAAATCACCAGTTGAAAACCCACTTTGGCTAACCAGGGCCACCATTCCAAAAATAACAATCAGGGTAAAAACCTGGAAAGCTGCATTAAATACCTGTAACTGGTTCGATACATTGCGGGCTTTGTAGCTAGTTTGTTTCAGTTGGCTAAACTCTTTGGCCCAAGTGGCAAAAGCCCTTCCCTCGGCACCAGAAGCACGGAATTTGGCGATGCCGTCAATGGTTTGTAACACCAGGCTTGAAATTTTGCCTTGAACTTGGGTCAAGGTACGTTGGTATTGAATTTGTGAACGACCAGCCAGCAAAACGGCCGTTCCCGAAACAGCCACTAACCCGGTGGCTACCAGGGCCAGTTTGGTATCGTAATGGAACAAGAGGAAGAAGCTAAAAACAGAAAAAACCCCGGCCAACATCGCACTTAACACGGTACCAGATAACATTTGTTGAATGGCACTAATCCCCATCACCCGGTTCCCCAAATCCCCAGTCGAATAATCTCGGAAAAAGGAAACAGGCAAACTC
>CAZPEJ010000903.1:0-2063 GCA_964585465.1 uncultured Ardenticatenaceae bacterium | reverse complement strand
TGGCCCCCGCACATGCCCGCGTAATCCATGGGGTCGCGGTTGCCCAATCCGGTTTTTGGCCCGCCCAGTCCAATGGTGGTATGGGGGGGGGGGGGGGTGCCGCCGGGCGGGGGGTTGCCCCCCGCCGGAATGATGAGTACCTGGCCTGGATAAATCAGGTTGGGATTAGAGAGGTTATTGGCTTGAACGATGGCGGCAACGGTGGTGCCAAAACGTAGGGCGATAGCAGAAAGTGTATCCCCAGAGCGAACGGTGTAGCTGGTGCTACCGCCAGGGGGTGGGGGGGGCGGGGTAATGGGTGGGGGGGTAGATTGGCCCTCAGGGATTTCTATCACTTGCCCGGCGTAAATGAGGTTGGGATTGGTGATGGCTGGGTTGGCCTGGGTAATGGCTTGAACGGAAACTGAAAAGCGGCGGGAAATGGCAAAAAGGGTGTCTCCATGTTGTATGGTGTAGCTAAAGGCAAAAACGGCCGTTGCTGAGACCAATAACAGTAGGATAAGAGTTAACAGAGCGAACAAGCGCGACTTTTTCATCGTTCCTCCTGGTTGGGTATGAAACAGCGGGGGTAAAACGTGTCATACAGGGAATTATAGACATCCTTTGCCTGAACACAACCCCTTTGGGGGAAACGAGAGAGCGGTGTGAAAGGTGAAGCGTGAGATGTGATGAAATCCCTCCCGTTTCACGGTTCCATGTGTTGCCTCAAAACCTCATCTACACCCGGCAGCGGGGTTTGCAAAACGGCCGTTGCCCGGCCAACCTCCATGCGACAATCCAACGGCCAATCAGACCCAGAGTCACCAATGGTTAACCCCTCACGCGCCGAAACACCCCACCAATCCAGCAACTTCAAAGCAAATTGCGCCCGTGACAAAGCTTGTTGCCCCACCACGTTCAAAATACCCGTGTAATCATGGGTGGTTAGTTCCAGGCAAGCCTGGCTTAAGCTATGCCGCCACACGGGGTGGCGTATCTGGTTGGCAAACAGTTTTACCGGTTGCCCGGCCTGTAAAGCCTGCACCATCCAGGCTGTGCCATGATCCATCTCCTGTAAATCGTAAATGAGTGAAGTCCGCACCATCACATGGTTGGGATGTGACTGCACCATGCTTTCGGCGATGGTTTTGGCCCGGCCGTAACTGTTGACGGGGGTGGGCTGGGAGGTTTCGCTGTAGGGTGGATTTAAGCCATTAAAAATGCTATCGGTGGAAAGGTGGATGAGGCGAGCATGAACGGCCGTTGCTGCCTGGGTAATGTGTTGGGTGGATAAGGGGATGAGGCTTTCCATATCGGCCGTTCGGTTGGAGCCAACGGTATGGATAATCACATCGGGTTGAAAGGTGTGGACAAGATGAAAAACGGCCGAATCCTGCCGCATATCTACCCATTGACCCGCAGGCAACCCCAGCGGATCATGCTGGAAAAAGGTATAACACACCTCATGCTGCTCCGCCGCCAAAGGCACCAAATACCGCCCCAGATAACTGCTCCCCCCAGTAATCAATATCCTACTCATAAAACAATCGTACTGGTTCAGACATACAATGTCTCAACCTCTGGTTTGTCATCAAGGTTATGTTTTAAAACAGCACCCGTCTCCCGAAAGGCTGTACAGCAATCTATTCGACTTGTTTGTTCATATTAAGAAACTGCTCAAGAGGAACATCCCTTAAAGCTGTTCTAAGAAACCCTTCAATCTGGTTTTGTGGTAATGTCACCAAAGGGTGTTGAAAATCTAAAACTCTATGGAGTTCTTGCGCTACTTGCTGCGGCCAATACCCTGCACTCATCTGGATAATTGTTCCTTTCATCTCTTGAGCCAGCTGTTGGATACGGCTGTTAGTACCAATTCGATCAACCAGAATAATGGTTGCCATATACCAATGGGTGCGTCCAAGCGAGATTTCTCGCTCAAATCGAGAAACTTTGTCCAGAGAAATTTCTGTATTTCCTCGACCAATAAAACCAATGTCAAACCGCACACCTTTCCCGGTCTCATAAAGTAATGTGGCATCACTCTCTCGCCGTTCTCCACGAGAAGATAACCAAAAAACACGTTC
>CAZPEJ010000902.1:0-2064 GCA_964585465.1 uncultured Ardenticatenaceae bacterium | reverse complement strand
AGTGAGAGAAAGGTCAATTGGCGGGGTAAATCTTCAGTAATAAATTTTACATAAGCCTCAGGGTTTGCTAATTGAGTGCGTTGGGTTTCGCTGATCTCAACTTCAGCCGCCTCAAAATCTGGTTGTTTTAAGTTGAGAAAGTTGACAGTGACCCGAACGGCCGTTTCATCCCCCCAAATCACCATACTGGCATCGTACTGTTGTCCCACTGCTTCTGCCCCTACCCGATCTTCGGACCGTAAAACAGTTGGATCCACTTCTACCCGCAGGTTATTAAAATTCAATCTGGCTACCTCACGCAAAATAGCTTGTTGAATTTCGTTGTGTGCTTCGGCATCAGCCACCCCTTCGGCCCGGTTAAACGTAGCAATTACAATCAAGGTTTCACCTGGTTTCTCAGTTTCAAAGGGAAGAAGGGTGGCTGTTGGGGAGGGTGTGTTTATTGGTGTTGCTGTAAGTGTGGGAGTAACCGTTGGGAAAATGCTGGCAAGGAGAGGTCCTCCCCCTAAATTGACAAAAATTATCGTAACGGCCGCTATTAAAAATACCACTAAAGTAGTTCCCATTAACCAGGGGCGTTGCCAAAAGGGAGCAGGCGGAATACCTAACTTGACGGCCTGAATGGTGTCAGGCCACTCTTTATTGGGGCGTAAGGTGCGGCATTTTTCCAGCAGGTCAGGCAGGCGGTCGTGACGCTGGCAGTATGAAATAAGTTCGCGTACAAAGTCACTCTTGCGCCATTCGTCCAGCAGTTCTTCGGAATCTATATCTAGTTCGAAACAAAGGCTGCGGAGATCACTTTTATTGAAGGCACGGTTGATGCGATCATACAAACTGCTCTCTGACATTTTCCCTTCCTGGAATTGGCTGCCTCACACACGAAACTAAAACGGCCGTTCAAAATCTACAAAAACAGTAGACATTATCGGAATTAAGAAAAATCAACCTCATTCCGTCATGCTAAACGGAGTCCGCGAAGTGAAGCATCCCTATTATCCAGAGATAAATAGGATTCTTCCCCTTCGACCAGGCTCAGTGCCGCAGACTACGCTCAGACCTGTCCTGAGTTTATCGAAGGAATGACATGAAATTTACAAGGTTTTTATTTCCAATAATGTCTAGTGTACTTTAACGGGTGCTTTTTTTGCAATTGAGTGGAGGTAATGACCTTCGACATGGTTTTGATTCCTTTTTGCTCACTTCTTGCGGGCCGGGAAGCGGGTCAACACGGTAGCCGCATCGGGCATGGGGAGTTTGGTGCCGGGTTTGACGGTGGCCGGGGCGGTAATCGGCCGTTGTCCGCCGCCGGTTTGGTAAATAAAAATGGGGGTCTCGGCCGCGCTCATCTCCAATGGCAACACTGCCTGCCCTAGCAGGTAGCCTTCGCTGTCAATGGCGCAACTGGTGACAGTTCCCACCACCTTGCCCCGTTTGTCCAACACCGGGTCGCCCCCTTCCGGTCGGCGAACCCCTTTTTCGCTCATGCGGAAGCGCACCACCGCCCGGTTGCGTTTCTCCTCACGGGCGATGAAGGCAGAACGGCCGATAAAAAATGGTTTCCACAACTTCACATAACTACCAAAACCCGCATCCCCAGGGTTCAACTCCAGGCTGCCAACCAATTCATGGCCGTAAAGCGGCAAACCAGCCTCCGTGCGGGTGCTGTCGCGGGCGGCCAGACCACACGGTTTAAGGCCAAACTTTTCCCCCGCTTCCATTAAAGCCATCCACAACTGCGGCGACTTGTCTGGGTGAACAAAAATTTCGTAGGCTACACGCTCGCCGGTGTAACCTGTGCGCGAGATGACCACATCGAAACCTGCCAGATTGCCTTCGGTGAGGCCTGTCCAGGGCAGGGTTTTGATACGTCTGGCAAAGGCGGCATCCTGGCACAAATCCAACAAAATGTCGGTGGCACGGGGGCCTTGCAGGGGAATATCCACGCGGCATTCATCCCCCCATTGCGGATCGCGCAGGTCGCGCAGGGTGACGGGGTGTTGGATGTGGGAAAACGGCCGTTTCTCATCCACCATCACCTTACCTTCATTCACCGCATTGATCCAG
>CAZPEJ010000901.1:0-2064 GCA_964585465.1 uncultured Ardenticatenaceae bacterium | reverse complement strand
AGTAGCCCAAGCGACATCTAGCACATCAAAGGCATGTTCTACTAAAATAGACTCCCCCTTATCAAAATTAGGTAGAGAATAGGTTTCAAGACGGCCTGTAAGCACTTCTAAAAAACCTGTTCCCATTTCTTTTAACTTCCCCCAGGTGATTATTTTGTCCCCCTCATGGGATATAGCAAATCCCGTATGATAAAAAGGCACTGACACTAAAAGATTTTTTTCTAATTCCCAAGTAATTAAGCTTCTACCAGCCAAGCCATTTCCAATAAACAAAAGTTTGTGATTATCGCTTGACCATTGTAAATTTCTTGGAGCAAATCCTGGGTTCTCTTGTGAATCATACAGGGTATCAAAATTCTTTGTATCAAGCACAAGGATTTGAGAGTTTTCCATACCTAGTCTTTCGCTATATTCCCCAACAGGAACTACGACAGCCAGCATACTATTGTCAGGCGAGAAAGCATATTCTTGAATGTATTTAAATTCGGGAGATTGTTCCGCGAGTATACCTCCTTGACCATAGTTTGGTGTACAACCTGTAATAGCTAAGACCAAAAATATCAGGCTTAAAAAGCCCAATATGACAATTTTCCCCTTTTTCCAAACTAAGGGTTGTATTCCTTTAAGTGTGAAAACTAAGCACATTTTAGCGTACCCCTTTGTCAACTCCATTTGGCATTATCGCGTCCATGTAGGCCAGATTTGTGAAAACCCGTATTGGTTCCACGACTAGACTATAATCGGATGGGTGATTGTTGAAACCAATAAGCGCAGGCGAAACAGGTAGTATACTATACCCGGCATCTACCCCTGTTAAGCCGTTTCTCAGGTTAGCAAGTTCGTTGGCTGAAAAAGCCTCATTAGCACCTTGTATGGTGTCATATATCGTTTGAAGGTTAGGACCTAAATCTAGTTTAGGGTCTATCGGCAAACCTAATCTAGCTCTATGTGTTTGGAATTCCATAAGGATAGTGGCTTGAACATTGTAAGCAGATATTTCGCCCAGTTCACTTAAACCAACCCCACCACCTTGGAATAGGTGAGTAATTTCGTGTCCAAGCAATGCTGCCTTTCGATGATCAACAGCTTTATTAAAGAAACTTTGCATAATTTGGATGGTATCTGTTCCCTTGGCTTGCATATCAAAGTTAAACAATCCTGTCACTTGTGTTACCACGCCAGGGTCTGTGATTTCAAACACTACTCCTGTGCCACCAGCTGCTATGAGCGACTGGTCATAAGCCATAAACCATAAGTACACCCCATAGGCCACATCACCTCCATCGTTTTTCAACATTTCTAATAAATCCGTTACCCAATCAACGCAACGCTGATAGTCATCTCCAGAAGCACAATCCCAAAACCCTGTAGGATCAGTGAAATTAAGTGGTGAGTTGTGGACATAGCTATAGCGGTTGTAAGTTTGGGGGTTGGTGGGGTCAGGGACAATGGTATCGGCGGAGATAAATCTGGCAGTGACGGGGGAGTAAAATCTAGCATTCATGTAGGTGAGGCCAAGGTCGTCGTTGTGCAGGTGGCTGGTGAAACCGCTTTCCGTCAGGATGCTGCTGTCGCCCCGCCGGTAGCTGCCAAAGGGCAAGTAGTAGGTTTTGTCTACCAGTTGCCCGCTGCTGTTGGCTATCACACTGGTGCTGCCCAGGTGGTCGCTAATGACAAAGAAAAAGCCGTTATTACTAGAAATAGGGTCTCCTGTCACATGAACAGCTACCGTCTGCCCAGCTAAAGAGTAGGTCACTCGCTGGATGGCTCCAGGATTGACAAGGGTAATGAGCAGTATAGATACCTCGTTTGGAGCAACTTATGGAAACTCAACAGGTGTCCAGCCAAATAGATTTACACCATACCCAGGCTCCGCCTCAAACACGACCTGGGTTGTCCAATTGGCAATATCCAATACTCGTAATGAATGTGTTCGCTGACCTTCCCTATCAACCACAACCCGATAAACAAAATGATTGTTGTCCAGCCAATATCCTTTTGCTGATGAACGTTCGTCTCGGACAAAATCTATAACTTCCGGGTCGCAGATTTCCCCTAGTATCC
>CAZPEJ010000900.1:0-2065 GCA_964585465.1 uncultured Ardenticatenaceae bacterium | reverse complement strand
CTCGTTATGTTGCTATCTTTGCCATTCTGTTGATTCCTTTGTTAGTTTCGAGTTTCGAGTTTCGAGTTTCGAGTTTCGAGTTTCAAGTTTTGGGGTCTCGCATACTCCAGTTCACAGTTTACTGTTTACTGTTCACTGCTTACCTTCTCCTCCTCACCCTTTCCTTCATCTCCCTGCGTCTTTACTTTTTTGATCCCGACACGGCGAAGGACGATGTGCGGGGTGTGGCCCGATTTTTAGAGTGGGCGGCTGCCTCCAATGAACTAATTTTTGTGCCCGATAGTGACTGGTCACTCTTTTTTGAATATCATGGCAAGAATCCAGACCCTCCCGCCATTGTTATGCCCCGGCTGGATGACCCATCGGTATGGGCGAACCTGTCTGGCTGGACGGCCGAAACCCGGCGGGTGCATGTATTAGATTATGAGGGTGGCACGTTGGATTGGCAAAGGGTAATTCCGTTTGCGCTGGAGTCAGCAGGGGCATTAACGGCCGTTAACGAGTTTGACGATCTGTTGGTGCGAACCTATGACCTGGACGGGCCTATCGAGCCGCCTGTTTTACTCCCGGTGGGCAGCCAGTTTGGGCCGCTCCTTTTGCGCGAAGCCTGGGTGGAACCAACAGGTGATACGGCCGTTACAGTGGCTGTGCGTTGGCAGGTGCAACAACCCATCACCGAACGGTACAGTTTTACCCTGCGCCTGTTAGAGGTGGACGATTGGGTATTGGCAGGTGCAGATGATTTATTGGTGAACAAAAACGGCCGTCCCACCGACCAGTGGCAGCCAGGGGAGGAGGTAACCACTTACCACCTTTTGCCCTTGCCGATGGGGATTCCACGCCTGACGTATCCGGTAGTGGCCGGGTTATACAGCACACAGGCGGCTGGTGTGCTGCCAGTGGAGATCATAGACACACAGGGCACCCCTCAGGGGCAGTGGGTTGAGTTGGGGGCCGTGACCATTAACAGACAGCCATCGAGCAACCTCTACGTTTTGCCAGACACCGTGACTCCACAAGTGCCGCTTCTGTGGCAGGATGGTGTACTTTTACGGGCGGTTTCCCCTTTGCCTACAACGGTACACTCGGGGCAGGTTATGGTGGTGCAACTACAGTGGCAAGCCACCCTGGAAACCTTGCCAGACGAGGCTCCACATCTGGAGTTGGTGCAAAATGATCAGGTTTTAACCTCAAATAGGGAGGGGTTTGTTTTGGGGCGTTACCCCACACCAGAGTGGCAAATGTGGGAAATTGTGCTGGAGCATCGCACATTGTTGCTGCCACCAGAGGCCAGCGGCCCGGCCGAAATTGTGTTGTCGTGGCAAGGAGAAACAGTACTATTGGGAACGGTGCAGATAGAAGGGCAGGCGCGCCTGTTTGAGTTGCCCACCGTCAGCCAGCCCTGGTTGGCCCCTTTTACCACTGTGGGGCACCTGGTGGGGTACGATTTACCCACCACTACATTTACAACGGCCGATTCCATCCCGCTTACGCTCTATTGGCAGGCAACCGAGCGTGGCAACCCCACCCCTTACACCGTTTTTACGCAATTGTTGGACGAAAACGGCCGTTTAATTGCCCAACACGACAGCCAGCCAGTGAATGGTCAACGCCCAACAACTGGTTGGGTAGCAGGGGAGTACATCATAGACCCCCACCTGCTCGTATTCCGCGACACCAGCTATAGTGGTGTAGCGACGTTGCTGGTGGGGCTGTATGATCCGGTATCGGGGAACCGGGTGTTGTTGGAAAACGGCCGGGATGCAGCTGTTTTGCCGCTCACCCTTACAGTACGGCCGTAAAATAACCCCCGCGTGCGAGAAACCGAGTTTTTGAGGAAAAACTTGGTTTCGGGGTGTTATGCCATACGCTTCCTGCTTCGCTCCTCGCTCCCTCGTAAGGTTTTTGTAAGCTATGTGAAACATCTTGTTAACCATTGGTACTTATAACGTATTGTGACTTTGCAGGAGAAATGGCACGCAGGTGACGCTAACCTGTCATGCTGAGCGCAGTCTGCGGAGCGAAGCATCCCGTTCTTCTAGCGAGAGCGGGATGCTTCGGAAGA
>CAZPEJ010000899.1:0-2072 GCA_964585465.1 uncultured Ardenticatenaceae bacterium | reverse complement strand
CTGTTCACTGTTCACTGTTTACTGTTTACTGTTTACTGTTTACTCACTGTTCACTTCTCATCTTCTCGGCGGCATATTGAACGGCTTCCACAATTTTGTTGTAGCCGGTGCAGCGACACAGATTGCCGGAAATGCCCCAACGGATTTCTTCTTCGCTAGGGTTGGGGTTTTTGGCAAGCAGGTGTTTGGCACTCATGATCATGCCGGGGGTGCAGTAGCCGCATTGCAGGCCATGTTTTTCCCAGAAACCTTCCTGGAGGGGGTGAAGTGCCCCGTTGCTGGCGATACCTTCGATGGTTTCCAGGGAACGGCCGTTTGCCTGCACCGCAAAAATGGTACAACTCTTGACTGCTTTACCATCCAACAATACGGTACAAGCCCCGCAACTGGTGGTGTCGCAGCCAATGTGAGTGCCGGTTAAATCCAGATGCTCCCGAATAAAATGAACCAACAGCGTCCGCGCATCCACCTCGCGGGTGTGCGCCGTGCCGTTGACGGTGACGGTTATGGTGTGTTTGCTCATGGTTTTTCCTTTAGCTATCAGCTTTCAGCTATCAGCTATTAGCTATTAGCTATCAGCTTCTCCTGCTGACGGCTGATAGCTGACGGCTTCTCTCGCTGACAGCTTACATTGCTCTTTCCACTGCTTTGCGAATGGCCCGTTTGGTCAAAATGCGGGTTAAGTCTCGTTTGTAAGCCACTGTGCCGCGCAGGTCTTGAGAGGGATCACATTCGGCGGCGGCGGCTTGCCCGGCCGTTTCTAATACGTCGTCGGTGAGAGAACGGCCGATCAGGGTTTGTTCGGCATTCCTGGCGCGCATGGGGGCAGGGCTGACGTTGGTGAGGCCGATGCGGGCGGCGGTGCAGGTGTTCCCTTGTAGTGTGAGTTGAACAGCAACGGCCGAAATGGCATAATCCCCTACCTTGCGCTCCACCTTGATGTAGGCTCCGCCTGAGCCAGCCGCCGGTTTGGGAACACGAATCTCGGTCAACACCTCGCCTGGTTGCAGCGCGTTTTGGAACAAATCTATAAAAAAGTCGTCAATGGGGATGATACGGCTACCGTTTGGCCCCTGGGCTACCACCTGGGCGTTGTAGGCCAATAACACGGCAGGATGGTCGTTGGCGGGGTCGGCGTGGGCGATGTTGCCGCCAACGGTTGCCAGGTTGCGGACAATGGGGTCGGCGATAACTTTGGCGGCATCGGCCAGCAGGTGGTAGGTGCTTTGCACGGCACTCGATTCCTCTAGCTGGGATTCGCGGGTCATGGCCCCGATTGCCAGATGCCCATTTTCTTCCCGAACATACCCCAGCCCGGCAATGCTGTTCAGGTCAATCAAAACGCCTGGTTGTGACAGCCTGAACCGCATGGCGGGGATAAGGCTTTGCCCACCAGCCAAAATTTTGGCATTGTCGCCGTGTTCGGCCAGCAGTTGCACGGCCTGAGCCACAGAAGTGGGGGCAAAATAATCAAACTCTCCTGGTATCATACAAACCTCCTTTCCAAAAATTGTGAATGGTGAATAGTGAATGGTGAATGGTTACTTCTACGTTTACCTAGTTTGCCCAGGTGTTGGGATAACTCGGTCAGGCTTTGCAGGTTGTGAATCGGCAGAAAGTCGTCAATGTAGGGCAGGGCGGCGGTCATGCCTTCGACGGCGGGCTGGTAGTTGGTTTGGCCGGAGAGGGGATTGAGCCAGATGAGACGGTGACAACGGCCGTTTAGATACCTCATCTCATTCTTCAACACCGTCACATCCCCCCGTTCCCAGCCATCGCTGATGAGCAGCACAATAGCCCCGCGCCGCAACACCCGCCGACTCCACTGCTGGTTAAAGGTTCGCAGGCTGTCGCCGATGCGGGTGCCACCGGCCCAATCCACCACCGTTCTGGCGGCTTCGTCTATGGCCCGGTCAATGTTTTTCAGGCGCAAATCGGCCGTGATGCGGGTGAGGCGGGTGGCAAAAACGAAACATTCTACCTCTTTCAGGCTGTGGCTGACGCTGTAGAAAAATTGTAATACCAGCCGGGCATACTTTTCCATGGAACCACTGATGTCGGCGATGAGGATA
>CAZPEJ010000898.1:0-2092 GCA_964585465.1 uncultured Ardenticatenaceae bacterium | reverse complement strand
TTTAAGAACTCAACGTGAACAGTATTACCAGGAAAAGTATGCCGCCCCATAAACCCCGTGTTTTTGTAGATGCGGATGTGCTTTTTGCTGGTTCTGCCTCTCCTACCATTCATGGGGCCAGTTTGGTAGTTTTGCGAATGGCAGAAATCACTCTGGTTGAAGCAATAACCTCAGAACAAGTCATTGTAGAAGTAGAGCGTAATTTATCTGCTAAAATGCCAACTGCTTTACCTGCTTTTCGTTTAATAGTTCAACGCTGTTTGCAGGTTATGGTGGACCCGGCTTTAGAAGATTTGTTACCCTATGCCGGTTTGGCAGACAAGAAAGATTTGCCGATTTTGGTAACGGCCGTTCGGGAACAATGTAAGTGGCTTGTAACTTTTAACGAGCGTCACTACCGTCCTGGTCATCCTGATATCACAGTCCTATCGCCAGGTGGGTTTGTTCAGCAGGTGCGACAGTTATTAGCTCGCCTCTAATGACAAACAAAGCCGGGCGGCGTTGGAACGGTTGAAAGGGGAGTATGAAAAAAGTTCGGCCGTTCTCGTCCCCCTCCTGCGCCATCTGCAAACCACCGATTCCCTAATAGACCAAATTGTCTACCGCCTGTATGGATTAACGGCCGAAGAAATAGCCATTGTAGAAAGAAAGCCGTGAAACCAGTTGCAACAACTTCACAAAAGCGTATCATCTATTTGCACCAATAAAAAACTGTGGTTCTTTGGGAACTCAGGGGGTTGACAACCAATGAAACGTGAAACGTAAAACGTGACTAGAGAATTTTCACGTTTCACGACAAACCCCACACAACCCAAAAGACCCAAAACTGTGCAAATGAAACACCTGAGTAAAATGGCTATACAAACCACAATTCCAATTAGACCTAAACAGAAATCCTCGCTGGAACTTTTGCAAAAAAAGGCAGAGCGTGGGGATAAACAAGCCTTTGTTCAGCTAATTGAAGGCACTGAATGGGCAGAAAAACGCCCTGAAGAAATCCTGCAAACGATTGATTTAGCTTTAAGCCTGGAAATGGCATCGTTGGCGATTAAACTGGCACAACAAGGCCACCGTTTATTCCCAAACCACCCCCGTTTCCAGCAAACAGCAGAAGTTTTGTCTCCTCCGCGTGTGCGCTCAACAACAGATAAACCTGCAACTGGTGTGAAAGAGTCCATGTCCTGGTTTGGCACCCATGCCCAGGCGTACCGAGGGAGATGGGTAGCCGTGCGAGAAGGTCAATTAGTTGGAACCGCCGCCTCATTTAAGGAATTAGTCGCGTTAATCGGCCGTGTGGAAAACACCTTTATCAGTAAAATTCCATGACCTAATTTGCCAAACAGCTATTTGCTGCCGGGTTTGTTACAGGCTACACCCACTACGAAGACCATTATTACATCGGGCAAGAAGATGAGACTCGGATTGTTTTGCCCATTACGCTGGCACACGGACTCAAAATTCCAGCCATCGTGGATACAGGCGCGCCCTGGTGTGTATTAGACCCTGACATCGCGGAATTTGTCATAGATACCGCATTAGCAGTCCATGTATCGGAACGGCGGCTGCTTGTCCGTGGGGTTTTATACCCTGGGAAACTGTTCCGAATTCCCTTTCAATTAAATGCAACTGAAGGCCAAAGCCTGGAAATCGAAGCTACCGTTTTTGTCCCTACTTTACAACCCGGTGAACAATGGTTTTTGCCCAATTTTTTAGGGCTAGATGGGTTCTTAAACCGAATTCGTTTTGCTGTTGACCCTGGGGAAAACTTGTTTTATTTCGGCCCTGTGTGATTGACTGCCAACGTTTTGATAGGCCAAATTGTCTACCATCTGTATGGATTAACGGCCGAAGAAATCGCCATTGTGGAAAGAGAGGATTCGTTCAAGGCAATTTTAGACAGTTCCAAAGGGTAGAGGTTGGCAAGCAGTATTACCAAATCTGTCCGTTTGTTATCAAGAGAGGCGGAAGACGTTGCTTAGGAATGAAAATTAAACAACTCACAAAACTGAGATTGGAGATTGGAGATTAACAATTGATTCAATCTCCAATCTCCAATCTCTTGTAGGTTATTTAATCCGTGTTCCTCAGCTGA
>CAZPEJ010000897.1:0-2092 GCA_964585465.1 uncultured Ardenticatenaceae bacterium | reverse complement strand
ACCGCTACTCCTACGTCCTCAACTCCCCCCTCAACTTCACCGACCCCTCAGGACATCGGGAATGTGAACTTGAGGATATTGATTGTAATAATCCAGAACCCCATGAACCACCACCAGTGCGAGAATCAATTGAAATGGAAGAATGGGAAACAAAACTAATCACCATGTTTGTTTTCTTTGAGAGAGAAGGTCAGGGTTTAGACCAGGCAGAAGTAATAACATGGATAACCTTAAACCGATTCGCAGATGAAGATTTTCACACAGACCCTATATATATCAGCCGTTTTGAAGGTCTGTTTATGGCACACAACCAGTTAGAGTTAATCAGTGTATTAAGCTATTGGACAGATCGTGGCTACATTGCAGCCGAACGTGCAAATCTTGCCTATGATTATTACAGTACTCATGAAAATCCAGTTGAGTTTAACCAAGTTGAGCAAATTGTTCATCAAGTGATTGATGCCTATAACATAGGAGAGATAGATCCTACCCAAGGTGCTGTTTATTACATGCACGATGATCCTGGTAATGAAGCCAACCGCATTGAGTGGTTAAAAGACCTTGCCATACGTGATGACAAGGCAAATGAATTAACAGCAGGGTATGTGATAGGTGAAAGTATTTGGTATCCAAGATCGCTTATCTATAATAACCTGTATAGTCCGCCCTACGGGTTCAAAAATTGAACAACACAACGAGATGCAAGCACTTATGAGGTCGTAAGCTATGAAAAACACGTTCCAGATCCAAATAAAACATCTGCTCATCATAATTACTGATGTAGCTTTATTCACTCTTTTTATTTCTGCCGTCAGCTGTATGTCTTCTGTTAAAACGATTGACAATAGCAAGTCAACGGAATCATTTTCGCAACCCACCCCGCTTGTAACAGCTGCGACACCATTAAAACAGCCCATCCTGACGGCGATTCTAGAACCTACTTCTGCCTCAACAACTCTTTCGTCTCCAACTTCGGAATTAGTCCCTCAACCAACTGAAACCGCCTCAAGTTTTATGGAAGGCAGTTTATATGTCTATAATGCAGAGGGGATTTTACGTGTAGACTTGGTAGATGGGGTAGAAGAGTATGTGTTAAGACGTGAAGCGGATTGGGTGCATTGGCAAGCCAACTTTTCTGGCAACAATTTATTTGTTGCTTATTGGATACAAACCAGTTCAAAGCTTGAACTATGGGTATCCAATTTAAAGCAGTGGGATCCAAAACAATTGATTGCACTTTCAGATGTTGATTACGATTTAGTAGGTTTGCAGTGGGTTTTAGGAGACAAAACCCTCTTGATTCAGTTAGGGCACTTTACAGAGGAAACCCCAGGAATAAACATCAATATTGAAAGTTCATATTTAGTCAATGTTAGTGGAGACATAGTTAGTGATGAGCATTGGTCTGGCAAATGTACCATTCTTGCTTTTTCACCCAGAACAGACTCTTTAGCAACATGGTGTTTTGAAGAAGTTCCACAAGGTGATATGCAACAATATATAGTCGTTGAAGAAGATGGTGCAGTATGGAGAATTGAGCAGCACCCGGAAGAAATATTGAAAGAAATACAATTTGATGGTGAAACCCATTGGGCATGGTCCCCAGATGGAGAATATGCTGCGTATACGTTATTTTTTAACGGGCAAGAATACCTTTACTACACGTCAACTAATGTCAATACCTCGACTCTTATCTTTGATAACAATTCTAATCAATATAGTTTTTTGGGCTGGTCACCTGACAACCAGTACTTGTCTTATTCTGGTAAATGCCCAAATGGCCTTCGTTGTCAGGTAATTATGGAAGTCGGTACTCAAAACATTGTATGGAGTAGTCAAATGACCAATTGGACAGCCGATCATCTTGCTTGGTCTCCTAATAGCCAATATATTGCAACCTCAGTAACAGATTTAAAGAGCCCTATAACAACTCAGATAGTTATTATTGATGTGATTTCGAGTCAAGAGGTTTTCCACATACCCAATTTACCTGCTATAGATATGGTCTGGTTAATGAACTAATACACCAAAACAGAATAGACATTATCTGTAATAGTGGTGATAAAATAGGGTCATGATAACTTATGCTCAA
>CAZPEJ010000896.1:0-2093 GCA_964585465.1 uncultured Ardenticatenaceae bacterium | reverse complement strand
AATCCCAGGGAGGCTGAACAGTTACAAAAATTGTTTGATTTACCGAAAAATCCGCGTTGATCCGTTTTATCCGTGTTCATCCGCGTCCTATTTTCTTGGTTTGTAAACATAATGGTGGTATTACAATCTGACAATTTTGAACAAATACGGCCGTTATTTGCCCCGCTTCATCACCACCTGGCAATTGAGAGCATCTTGAATGGTACCACGCCGGGCAAAGTGTATGTGGATGAGTTGGTAGCCCCCACTGTTGCGCTGGCCTGGTATCAATCCCGTTTTTATTTGAGTGGGAAGGTGGAAACGGCCGTTTCCCACTCCTTACACCACCTTTTTACCGAAACCGTTTACCCATCAGGGCTGGAAGCCATACTGCTGCACTACGCCCCGGCTGAATGGGAAACCCAGGCCACCACCTTGTTTGGCGAAAAGACCCCTATTCATGCCCTGCGCCACCATTACCAGCGCGCAACCAGCCCACGAACCGTGCAAGTTCCCGATGGGTTTACCCTGCGTTATGTAGATGCTGACTTGCTCACCGAACCCCTGGAACACCTGGATACCTTAAAAGCAGAGATGCAATCAGAACGGCCGTCTGTGGCCGACTTTTTGCAACACAGTTTTGGTGTTTGTTTGTTGCATGGGGGTGAACTGGTGGGCTGGTGTTTGTCAGAATACAACACGGCCGATCAGTGTGAGGTGGGGATTGAAGTGCGCCAGCCCTACCAAAAACAGGGCTTTGCCTCCTTGCTCACTCATGCCCTGGTGGATGAGGCACATCGGCGCGGCATTCACCAGATAGGATGGCACTGCTGGGCGCGGAATACCGCCTCGGTAGCCACTGCATTAAAGGCCGGGTTTGTAAAAACGGCCGATTGTCCAGTCTATCTACAAATGATATAGCTGCCGCATACTCCCTAAAAAACTGTAACAACGTAACTAATAATTTTGAGCAAATGCTGCCAGAGCAGTTAATGGCAGACATTACGCACAAAACGTGATAGATTTAGGAAATCCTGGTAGAGGTTCAACAACAGTTTGCAAGGCAGAATTTCTAATGGCAGAGGAATTTATCATATATGCTGATGAATCAGTGAAAAAAGGGGAGTATTTCTCTAATTTTTATGGGGGAGCACTGGTCAGATCCAAAGACATTGAAGTCGTCCGGTATACCCTTGCTGAAACAAAAAAGTCTCTAAATTTACTCAATGAAATCAAATGGTCAAAGGTGACAGAGCAGTATTTGAGCAAGTACATTTCTGTAATGGATACTTTCTTTGATTTTGTGCAGCACGACCAAATAAAAGTGCGTATCATGTTCACACAAAATGCCAATGTGCCGATAAGGTTGAATGATTACCAGCGTGAGAACACCTATTATTTGCTCTATTACCAGTTCATTAAACATGCTTTTGGTTTAGCTTACGCCAATCATAATAATTCCCCCATTAACCTGCGTATATATCTGGACAAATTACCGGATACGAAAGAAAAGACAACCCAATTTAAGGGCTATTTGGTAGGGTTGGAGAAATCAGTTGAATTTCGGAAGGCGCAAATCAAAATTAGCCCGGAGCAAATTGCTGATGTTTCCTCCCACCATCACGATGTTTTGCAATGTTTGGATGTAATTTTGGGGGCAATGCAATTCCGGTTAAATGACAAACACCTGGTTAAATCGCCCGATAGTTTGCGGCGGGGAAAGCGAACAAGAGATAAAGAAATTCTGTATGGGCATATTTTGAAACGAATTCAAATACTGCATCCCCGGTTTAACATTGGCATCTCTACAGGAACACAAGGTGATAGGCAAAATTATTGGTTACAATCCTATCGTCACTGGCTATTTGTGCCTACGGATTACACGCACGACAGTAACCAAACAAAACCTGGCAAACAAAAAACCCCGTAACTGCTATTCTGTATCCCAAGTGGAACTTGGGACTTCGCAGTATACAGGGCTTCTATCAATTTACATAATACCAAATGGTTTTTCTCGCGTCAATAGGACTTCTTTTTTTCTCATCCTATCACAGCATATTTTTGGATCCCAAAGCAGAAGTTGTTAATGGCGTACCAATAACAGAGTTTAACGA
>CAZPEJ010000895.1:0-2094 GCA_964585465.1 uncultured Ardenticatenaceae bacterium | reverse complement strand
CATAAAGTTAATCCTGATAATGTTCAGTTTATGCCCTTTGCTAGTGTAGATTCAAGAAAGGGCAGCCAAAGCAGCCAATACCTGGTCTACTTCGTCGGGGGTGTTGTAATGAACAAACCCAATTCGCACCAATCCACCCTTTTCCAACAACCCCAATCGCTCCATCACGGCAATGGCGTAATAATGCCCATCCCAGACAAAAATGCCTTGTTCTCCCAATTTCTCTGCCACTTGGGCCGGGGTGAACCCTTCCAGGCTGACGGCAAAGGTAGGGGTGCGTTCGTCCAGCCGCTCCAGGTCGGTGATGCCATAAACACGCAGGCCCGCAACGGCCGTTGCCCCACGCAAAAATCGTTCACTCAGGGACATCTCCATCTGTTTAACGGCCGTCATACCATTCACCAATCGTTCCCGCCGCGTTTCCCCCGGCCCCAAACTAGCAAGGTACTCAATAGCGGCCATGACCCCGGCCAGGCTCTCAAAACTCTGGGTGCCAGTTTCCCATTTGCCGGGGGGTGTTTTGGACGAGGGGCGCACTTTGTACGCTGTCAAATTATCTAACAACTCATATTTGCCGTACAACACCCCGGTGTGAGGGCCAAAAAATTTGTAAACACTACAGGCCAGAAAATCACAATCCAACGCCTGCACATCCACCGGGCCATGCGGGGCGTAGTGGACAGAATCCACATAGACCCAGGCCCCCACCGCGTGGGCCATTGACACCGCTTTTGCCACATCGGTGATGGTGCCAACAGCATTGGAGGCGTAGCTGATTGCCAGCAGGCGGGTCTTTTCACTCAACAAACCGGGCAAACTGGACAGGTTGAGGGTGCAATCTTCGGGGCGAAAATCTAACCATTTCACGGTCACCCCCCGGTCTTCGGCTGCCATAAGCCAGGGGGAGATGTTGGCATCGTGGTCAATGCGGGTGAGGATAATTTCGTCCCCTGGTTGCCAGGTGCGGCTGATGGCGCGGCTCATATGAAAGGTGAGGCTGGTCATGTTTTGCCCAAAAACAATTTCTTCGGGGCGGCGGGCATTGAGCAGATCAGCCATTGCCAGGCGGGCTTGTTGCACCACATCATCGGCGTGGCGGCTGGTGAGGAAAGGCCCTCCCAGGTTGCTGCTACCATAACTCAGGTAGCCGCTCATGGCTTCTATCACCGATTGGGGGGATTGGGTGCCACCGGGGCCGTCGAGGAAAACGGCCGTTTTGCCATTCACAGTTTGTTGTAATGCGGGGAATTGGGCCCGCAAAGGAATAGGGTTCAGTTGTAGGGTGTTCATACCCCCTATTATACCGCTATTCGGGCGGGCGGGGGTTTGCCACGCTTAAACCTGGTTGTTCAATAACGGCCGTCATAGCGGGTTTATCCGATGGTCAATCATAACCTGCTGCCCTAAAAAGTAACGCATGACGGTTTAATTCCAGAATTGGGGTAAATACGGCCGATGTGTTTCTAACATATCATCCAACACAGCCTGGATACGGTCGGCTGATGGGCCAAGTGGGTGGGCCAAAAGGGCTTGATAAGCGGCTTCACGATCTCCATGAACGGCCGCTTCTACCGTCAACAACTCATACGACTTCACCTGAGCCAGCAGACCAAATTCGGCCGGGGGCAACGGTTCGGTAGGAATCGGTTGCAACCCATCCCGTTTGACAATGGCAGGCATTTCCAGCACCCAATGAGCAGGCCAGCCAGCAACGGCTCCGTTATGGGGTATATTCACGACATGGGTTTCTCCCAGGTCGTTGTAATGGGCATTTAGAAGCTGTGTGGCTACGGTGGAGTACCATGCCCCACCCCGTTTCATCAAGTCAGCGGGTGGTTCCGATAGGTTGGGGTCGGCATATTGTTGTAACAACTTTTCCTCAATGGCAATAACTTCTTCGGCTCGTGAGGGCGGCCATTCTGATTGCGCTTTGAGCTTTTTCTGGGTGTAATAAAAGTATTGCAGGTAGTAGTTGGGGATCATTTGCAGCACTTCAATCAGGCGTGGATCCAAATCGGGGTCTGGGTCGGTGTGTAAAGAAAGTAAAAGTTGTTGAATCACCTGCGGCCAGGCATCTTCCCCTTCAATGGTAAA
>CAZPEJ010000894.1:0-2096 GCA_964585465.1 uncultured Ardenticatenaceae bacterium | reverse complement strand
ATCCTTTTGTAGCTGTTAATTGATCGTTTTGATTTTCCTATCTACAGTTAGTTGCCGAATAACGGCCGTTCGTTACACTACAAGACGAAAGATAACCATTACATTTGCCGATGGTTACACAAATCGGCATAACTGTTCAGACAGACAAGGTTTGTTGCGAGAGGCCGGATAGTGACAAACAGGCAACAAGGAGGCCATCATGTTCGATTTTACAGATCAAGTCGCCATTATCACCGGGGCATCGGGCAATTTGGGCCGGGCGACAGCCCGTTCTTTGTACCAGGCAGGGGCCAAACTGGTGTTGGTAGATATGAAACTGGAGCGGTTAGAGGAAGCCTTTGCCGACATTGCCGAAGCGGGTAAAGGGTTGCTTTCGGTGGTGGATTTAACCGATGCGGGCGCAGTGGACAGCATGGTGTATCAAATTGTGCAAGAGTTTGGGCGAATTGATATGCTGGTTAATATCGCGGGCGGTTACACGGCCGGGCCACGTTTGCATGAAACGCCGCTAGAAATGTGGGATTTTATGCTCAATTTGAACGCTAAAACCGTTTTCCTCACCAGCCGCGCCGTTATTCCCTACATGCTCAACCAACAAAGTGGCAAAATCGTCAGCATTGCCGCCCGCGCTGGTTTGGAGGGTAAAGCAAAAATGGCCCCTTACATCGTCTCCAAAAGTGCAGTCATTCGCTTGACGGAAAGCATGGCAGACGAACTGAAAGCCCATAATATCAATGTCAATTGTATTCTCCCCGGCACCATTGACACACCGCAAAACCGCGCCAGTATGCCCAATGCAGATTTTTCCAAATGGGTGCAAACCCAAGATTTGGCAAATGCGATTTTGTTTCTCTGTTCTGATTTGTCAAAATCTATTACCGGAGTAGCCTTGCCGGTTTATGGGCTGAGTTAGGGCACGAAGGGTAGGGTGAAAACGGCCGAATCTATCCCCGCAGAAGGCATAAATTGACATTGGATGACCTTATGCAGCCTATCTTACGGCTCATCATCTGGCAGGCGAATGGCGGCCAGAATTTCTGCTTCGCGCTCTAGCAGCAGGTCGCCTGCCAGGCGGGTGGCATACCAGAAAATAACCAGGGCATAGAGGGGGGCCAAAACGGCCGTTAATCCGGCAATGATCGGCTGTTGCCACCAAAAAGCCGCTATCAACGGGGCAACGGCCGGAAACGTGACCACCGCAATCAAAATAGGCACCAAAAAGGCATTTGCCAGCCCTGCCAGGCATCCCCCACCAGTGGAAATAGAGCCACGCATCCGCCGACTTTCCAGGTTGATAGGCACCGGGAATAAAACAGAGGTGACGCTAGTGACAGCCAGGGAAGCTACGCCCATGCTTAAGGCAATTGGAACGGCCGTTACCGACAACCAATCCCCACCCGATACCAGCAGCAAAACAGCCCCAATGACACAGAGGGGAACGGCTGTTATCAGCCCCAAGGCAATACCTTTGGCAAGAAAGATGCGTTGACGAGGTATCGGGGTGAGCAACAGAACCGGTAAACCGCGCCCCTCCATGCCCAACATATTTTGCCCGTTCATCCAAAAGAGGAACAAACCGTACAGGGGCAAGGAAAAACCACTCCAACTGGGAACGGCCGTAAACCCACTATCACTATTCAACAAAATAGCCCCCACCATCAAAAAAGGCATCAAAAGCCCTTGAAACATCCCCACCCGCCGCTGTGGAATGCGCCAGATGGCTTTCCACTCCTTGTCCACCAGTTGTGCCAAATCGGGTGGCAGCCAGGCCAAACGGCCGTCTGCCCCCACCCGTTTAACAGATACTTCCTTTTTCTGGGGCTGGGCGGGCAGTGTCAGCCAAAACCCCTCTCCGGTAGTTAGCCGCACCAGCAACCGCCACCAGGCCCAGGTGAATAACAACAACCAGAGAAACGAATACCCTAACCAGGCCAAAACCATGCCTGGTTCACCCGCAATCGCCTGTTCTGTGGCGCGGGCAATGGCCCCGGTGGGAAACCATTGCAAACTGTTTAACGGCCGAAATGCCAACAACTGTTCCTGACTAATCGTATCCGTGAGATTTTCCATAAAACGGCCGAAGAACGCCTGCAAGA
>CAZPEJ010000893.1:0-2099 GCA_964585465.1 uncultured Ardenticatenaceae bacterium | reverse complement strand
TCTATTGGATGCCATTATATCAAATATCCAAAGTTATTAACGAGCGAGCCCTTAGCTTTTGATTGTAGAGAAGTATGTACTTTGGCAGCCTGTCAGAGTATGGGAGAATAACACGCAGGTCACGCGGATGGAACGGGTACACACGTATAAAACCAGAGAAAAATCCGCGAAAACCCGCCAAATCTGCGTCATCCGCCTTCCATTTGGCCTTTCTGGCAGCGGCCAGGAAAAATGACTGAGGGTTATCCAGTTAACGCGAACGGCCGAATAATCTTCCTAACCATGAACTTTGTGTAGCGGGTTTGTGACTGCTGCCTAGTTCACCTTCCAAATGGGCCAGGCGGGCCTCGGCGGAGGCGGCGCGGGATTGAGCATTCATGCGGGCTTGCCGTTCTTCCGTCAATAACGCCTCAATTTTGTGCATACTTTGAACCTGCACGTCCAACGTAGCCTTTTCCCGTTCCAATATCACTCGCGCCCGTCGCTCCTCCAGCAGTTGAGCCGCCACTTCCTGGGCATTTTCCGCCCGCACTTCCAGCGTCGCCAGCCGTCGCTCCATCTCCAGACGACCGCGCCGCTCCTCCTCCAGCGTTTCACTGGCGCGGCGTGTCTGGCGGATTTCCACCTCCAGGGCGGCCAGGTGCCGTTCCAGGTCGAGGCGGGTTTGACGACTGCGCTCTAACTCATCTTGTAAGGTTTTTAGCTGGGAAACGGCCGTTTCCAGGCGCAAATTTTCCCTTTCCACTTCAGCTCGCCGCATTTTTTCGGTTGTCAGTTCTGTTTTAAGTTGCTCAAAACGGCCGTTTAACTCCTGCAAACGGGCCTCCATCGGAGCCATATCCAGACGCATAAACGTAGAAACGGGCGGACCAAGCGGCGAAACGGGTTTGGGAACGGCCGTTGCTGCTATCGTCACCTTACCATCCCCCATCGTTTTGGGGTCAAACAGAGCCACACTCACCAGCGGATCCACCTCTTCCTGTTTGTCATCCGGTACCACTTCTTTTTCTATCCGTTTTCTAGCCATAATACACCCTGTCTACTAACTGCTGATACGCCAGCGTGGCCGGGTTCAAAAACCGGGGGTCTAGTTCAAAAATCGTCTGTTTGTGCATCGGCGACTCCGCAATCAACTGGCTGCGCGGAATAGGTTCACTCACCCGTTTACCATGAGTCTGCCGCAATTCATCTAACAACAACCGGTCTAATCGCTGCCGATCCACATTAAACGTGGGCACAATGGTGTGAATTTTAATAGGAATGCCGTTGAGTTGGGCTTCGCTAAGGTTGTTCAAATGTTTATCCGTCTCCACCATGCTGAAATAATCAGGTTTAACTGGCACTATCGCTGCGTCTGCAAACTGGTAAATAGCCTGGGTAAAAACATCTAACGAGGGAGGGCAATCCAGAATGATATAATAAAACCGTTCCACCGCCTGCCCCAAACAGTGAGCCAGCAACTGCCCAAACCCGGCCGACTGCCCATTTTCAGTTTGCAATGACCGGTAACGCAACACCTCTTTGGCATATTCCAGGTTATCGGAGGAGGGCAAAAGCCATAAATTGGGGCGTGGCAACCCCTGGGCAGCGCGGTCGGCAGAAACAATCACATCTTGAAGCGGCCGTTTTTCCAACAACAACTCACTCAAATCCGCCTGTCCCGGCTCCACCCCCAACCCCCGCGCACAATGCCCCTGCGCGTCGAAATCTACCAGCAGCACATGACCCAGCAGCAAGTAGTGACGTTCTTGAAATTGGAACAAATCATGGGGGTTAGGAACCTTGTCTAAATCTTTGGCATCTACCCGGCGCATCAACTTACGAGACAACCCATGCGCCAGGGTAATCGCAGTGGTCGTTTTTGCCACTCCTCCCTTGCGATTGACAACAGCAAAAATTTTATCCCGTTTTCCAGGTGTCGGGGTCATATGGGTAAACCAGGCAAACATGCCGTTCCATGTTTGCACACAACTTGGAAAGTTCCAAGTACACAAATTGTATCATAAACTATTACCCACAGGGCAACCCCATCTCAGGGTGATTGGATACTCAAAAAAGGGCAGTTAGAAACTGCACCAACGGTTGCGAAGTCGGCCTAC
>CAZPEJ010000892.1:0-2102 GCA_964585465.1 uncultured Ardenticatenaceae bacterium | reverse complement strand
TTATTCGGAATTGGACACCATTAGAAGAACTGCCTTTAAGAGAAAGAGATAATCCCTGGTCTAGAACCCACAATCTTAATGACAAATTTTGTTTTCTCTATGCAGGGACTTTGGGACTTAAGCACAATCCTGAGTTACTTTTGCAATTGGCGCTTCGTTTTCGAACCAATCCAACCGTGCGGGTTGTTATCATCTCCGAAGGATTAGGCGCTGACTGGTTACAAGAAAAACGGCATGAGTACCAATTAGAGAATTTGCAGCTGCTAAAATTTCAACCATTTGAAGAAATGCCAAATGTATTGGCAGCAGCAGATGTGTTGGTAGGTATCTTGGAGCCGGACGCCGGTATATATTCAGCACCTTCCAAAGTTTTAACATATTTATGCGCGAAACGGCCGTTGCTCCTCGCTATTCCTCCAGAAAATTTGTCCGCAGAGATTGTGTCCGAAAACGAAGCTGGATTGGTTGTCCCTCCTTTAGAAATGGAGGCCTTTTTGGCAGCAGCCGATCAACTACTAAAAGATTCCCAACTCAGAGAGCGGTTAGCGGCTAACGCCAGAACCTATGCGGAAAAAACATTTGACATACAATCTATTTGCGACAGATTTGAGTCTATCATTTCATAAATTAAATATTGGAAAATACCCAAGTGCGCACCCGTAGAATAGTGGCAAAATTATTGGATGCGCTTCAAGTAACCCCGCTGCACCAAAGAGAAAAGGTTTTTACACCCACCACGAAGTTGCAGAAGGGAGAACACACCCTATAATTACCTGCTTGTATGATCTCAAAGTCGCAAAAAACCTGGCTTTAAGCTGTTCATTGCAGATCTCGACTTAAAATAAAAGGGGAAGGAAGTATGTTGCGACGGTTTAGCGTCAATTTTGCCATTCTGTCAATGGCTATTGATGCCACGTTCACAGTTCTAGCTTTGCATCTGGCCGTGGCGGTTCGGCCGTCTCTCCCCCCTTTCCCCTTCCTTGTACCCGTTAATGCCATCACTCTGCCAGAAATACTGGCTATCATTGTGCCTGTCGTTTGGGTGCTGACGTTTCTTTTTTCCTCTGTCTACGATCCCAAAAGAATTTACAAAGTTACTGATGAAATACAGACGGTTATTCTCGCCGAAGCTTTAGCCGCTTTAATTTGTGCAGGCATCCTGTACCTGGGCTTTCGTGACTTTTCTCGTTGGCTCTTTGTTACGTTTTTCTTTTTCAACACCCTGTTTATTCTTAGCTGGCGCGTTGTCTTGCGTGTTTGGTTCCGGCTGGGACATAACCCATCTCGTGAACGACGTGTCTTGATTGTTGGTGCGGGTAAAACGGGCCGCAGCGTTGGCCAAATGATGCAAAACTACCAATGGGCCGGGCTTAACCTGGTGGGGTACTTGGACGATGATTTGACCAAAGAGGAAGATGGCTTACGCATTTTGGGCAGTGTGGGCAGCGCCCGCCAGGTGGTAGAAAAGTACAAGATTCAAGATGTCGTTGTGGCGCTGCCACAGCGTGCCTATGGCCAGATCAACAAGTTAACCGTTACCCTGCACGATTTGCCCGTTCATGTTCGAGTTGTGCCCGATTACTTTAGCCTTGCCCTGTACCGCGCGTCGGTTGATGACTTTGGCGGCATTCCCATGATCAATCTGCGCGATCCCGCCCTTAATGAGGTGCAGCGGCTGGTCAAACGTATTTTTGACCTCGGCTTTGGAACCGCTTCTGTCTTGCTGCTGCTCCCGATTCTGGCCGTAATCAGCCTGCTCATCAAGCTTGATTCAAAAGGTCCCATTATCTTTAGGCAAGAGCGGGTGGGGGAAAACGGCCGAATCTTCAAAATGTTCAAGTTCCGCACCATGATCCCCGACGCCGATACCCGTCGTGAAGCTGTTACCGAAATCAATCCTCATAATGGCCAACTCCTCTTCAAAAAACGCCCAGACGATCCCCGGATTACAGGCGTCGGTCGTTTCTTGCGCCGCACCAGCCTGGACGAAGTGCCTCAATTGTTCAATGTCCTCATTGGCGATATGAGCCTGGTGGGGCCACGCCCCGAGCTGCCCTGGCTGGTAGACCAGTACGAACCGTGGCAGCGCAAACGTTTTGCCG
>CAZPEJ010000891.1:0-2104 GCA_964585465.1 uncultured Ardenticatenaceae bacterium | reverse complement strand
CCTTCGCCTGCTGCTTCTGTTGCTACCATCACCTGGCAGGTTTCGCGGAACTCGTGTTCGGCACGAATGCGGCTGCCTGGTGTATCCCGGTCGCCAATTTTCATACCACCATGAATTTGAGTGACAGTCAGGCCCCATTCACGGAGTTTGCCAAAAGAACGGCCGTCTTTGCCATCCCCCGCCAGATAATCCAATGTATCTTTATGCTCAGTAAAAATAAGGAGCTTCATCCGTCGGTCAGCAAAAATGCCTTCTTGTGTTATTGTTTCTTTCAGCTTCAGCAGCTTCGATTCCACCTCTCGCATTTCCAGATGTTGTGCCTGGGTTATTAACTTATCAAGTCGCAAAATTTCTTCCTGTAGAGCTTGGGGATCAACAGATAGCACACTGTTTTCTAGCTCTTCCAAAATGGCCGCCTGCTCCTCTTCTGGTAATTCATCAAAATCCTCTGGTATTCGGCGAGCTATTTGTTCCTGATAATACTTTTCTGGATCGGCCAGAATCTTCTCACGTCGGTTTTTCATCCGTTCCAACGTGCGACGCACCGCATAGAGGCTGGAAGCAAACCGTCGCTGCAACATTGCCATCGTAAATCCTACTGCACGTCCCTGTGCTGTTCCTTCTTCAGCAGCTCGAATAGATTGCTCCTCCACAAACTGTGTTAAAGCGTCATAAAACTCCCACTCCTCATCATCAATCTGAAAATCTACCGTGCGGACGTTTCGTTTGGTGAACAGCTTTTTCACCTCACCCGTTTCGACATCTGGAAATGTGACAAGAGCTTCCTTAATACGGCGCAAGTAAAAGGGGGCCTCGTTTCGTTTCATAGCCTCTTGCAGGCTGGCAACATCCCCATACACATCTTTGTCCAACAGTTGCAAAAAAAGGGCAAAGTGTTGCGGATCGCCTTTGTGTGGTGTGGCCGTCATCAGCAAATAATGGTCAGTACGTTCTGATAGTTGTTCTCCTAAGTCGTAAGCTAATGTCTTTTTGTCTGGACGGGAAGCACTCATCTTATGGGCTTCGTCTACAATAATCAAATCCCAGTGACTACGCATGAGGCTGTTTTGGGCATCTTCTACCCGTGATACCCAGGCAATGGAGGTAATCACCTGGTCTTTTTCTTGCCAGGGGTTTGAGCCATAATGAGCGCGTAGGACTTGCCCGTTTAACACTTCAAAAGGCAGGCGGAACTTGTCTTTTAGCTCTCGCTGCCATTGGAATGTCAGGTTGGCTGGGGTAATGATGAGGATGCGGCGCAGCAGCCCACGCGCTTTCATCTCCTGAATGAGCAAACCAGCCATAATGGTTTTACCAGCCCCAGGGTCATCGGCCAGTAGGAAACGGATACGAGGTGATTTGATGAAATAATCATAAACGGCTTCTAGTTGATGAGGCAGTGGGTCAATTCGGGCAATGGAAAGGGCAAAATAGGGATCATATTCGTGGGCTAACCCCAGACGCAGGGCCTCTACACCGAGGCGGAAGCGTCCCGCATGACCATCAAACGGCTGATCTTGTGGGGAAATTTGTAACGTGGCTAGTTCAGCTAGCGAGAGAACGGGTTGGTATGTTTGGTTGGTGTGCAGACCAGTGGCAATTAGTTTTACACTATGGCCTATGGGGATAACCAGTATGAGTTTTACTGGTTCCGGGAAGAGGGGGGTACGGATGATTACATCAGGTTGGAGTTGAGTAAGGATTGGGTTGGTCATTGGAATATTGGGTTTACTGGCAAATAGAATAACACACCATGTAATGGGGAGCAAAGTTTATTTAACGCAGAAGTCGAGTTTTCAGTTTCGAGTTCCGGGTTTTGAGTTTAAGGTTGGGGTAGAAAACGGCCGAATCCGTGCCAACTGGGGTTCAGGCAGGTATAGGTAGTGGTTCAAAGGTTTCTCGACCAACAAGATGAGCCGCAGAATCCACCGCCACCACGGCCGCCAGCCAGGTTTGATACCGTTTGGCATAAAAAGGTTGGGTAGCAGTGAGCAAGGCAATCGCTTCGGTCAGGTAGGTTTGGGCAGAGGTGATGTCCCCCTGCTCAAAAGACATTATCTGTAATAGTGGTGATAAAATAGGGTCATGATAACTTATGCTCAAC
>CAZPEJ010000890.1:0-2108 GCA_964585465.1 uncultured Ardenticatenaceae bacterium | reverse complement strand
TGCAGGCGCTAGCGATGGCGTTTCAGACGAGGCTTGATAGTGACAGCGTTTTTTGTTTATCGCCAGGTCAACCAATACGTTGCCCAGACGACAAAAACGACCCAACAGGATGTTTTAGCCAGTTATCGGTTGCTCCGTTCGGCCACATTGGCTGGGGATCAGGAGCTTTTTTACTCCCTTCTTTCCGGCAGCCAGCCAGAATGGACAGAGACCCAGATCAAACTTTCACACCAGGGATTGTTATTCAATCGGGATATGTTCCATTTGTTAATAACTGATGAGAATGGGCAAAACCCACAAGTGACCCTGTCGCCAGATTTAAGCGAGGCGATGTTGGTGGTGGAACAGCCCTATTTGTGGGTGGGGGGGGGGCAGCATCAGCAGGTGTATTTGCAGCAAACGGCCGTTTTCCAACGTGGTTCACAACAATGGCTCTATGCCCCACCAACCGATGAGTTTTGGGGCCCCTGGCATTACACCCCCGGTGAGAGGCTTTCTGTTACCTACCCCGAACGGGACGAAGAAATCAGCTTGCGGCTGGCGGCCGATTTACAAAACAAACTCCAGGAACTATGCCTGACCTTCACCGACCTGGCCTGCCCGGACAATTTGCACTTCACATTGCGGCTGGAAAACGATGCGTCTATCTTTTTGGAACGGGCCGAACCATTTGCCCCGTTTGTCACGAGCTGGAGTATTATTTTGCCCACACCGACTTTGGTGGGGTTGCCAGTAAACGAGGTAGGGTACCAGGTTTTGTTTCGTGGGTATGCGGAACAGGTGTTGAGCCAGGTGATTACCAACCTGACCGACTGGGTTTGTTGCAATTTTCACCCAATGTTTTATCAGGCGTTACTGTATGAACAGCTTGACCAGTTGGGAATTCGGCCGTTTCCCCTCACCGCCGCCCATTATGAAACCGTCCTCAATCAAGGCACAACCCTGGGTAGCCTGAACGTTCCCTGGGCCGTTCCCTTTTTCCTCTCGCCCGACAGCGCGGACTGGGCCAGTATGATGGCTGTAACCCAATTTATCTTGCATCAAGAACCAACCCTTTCGCCGGTGGTGATGCAACAACAGTTAGGCACGCATGAAAACTTTTGGAGTTGGCTGGAACGATGGTTACATGGGCAGGGTTTTCGTGCAAACAGCGATTTGGGGCGGGAAGCGTTGGAAAAGGATTGGTTACAATTTGTGTATGAACGTTCCACAGTGGCGCAATCTGCCCCTCCCATCCCCTTGCCAACCCAAATGATTCAGTTGATGTGTGGGTTTGAGGGGGCCGGACAGGGCAGCTTATACCGTTACCATCTGACGGAGCAGGTTTGGCAAACGGATATGGTGGATCGGCCGTTATTGGGTATGTATGCGCTGCCAGGGGATGAGGGGGTGTTGTTAGCAGAGCGTTATTTTCCCCCCGACGACCGGATGTGGCAAAACCGTTTTATCTGGTGGCATGATGGGCAAGAGATTGTGCTGCTGCAAGGTGACTTGAGTGAGTGGTGGGAAACTGGTTTTGCGACGGCTGAAACACCGATTATCACGCTCTTTTCTTCTGTGCAAGAAGCAGACAGGGTTGATTATCAGGTTCATTCGATTCACCTGGATCACTGTAATTCTGATTCGTGCCAGGTGGAAACATTTTCTGGGGTGCCAATTGGTTCTCCAGGCACCGCCGGACAAATTCTTTGGAATGGTCAACTGTTGTATCGGGAGGATGGGGCAGAAAAGAGCCGCACGATATTGGCCGAGGGGGCAACGGCCGCTTTTGTTATCGGTCAGGGGATAATCGGGTATGTGCAAACGTCTGTGGGCGAAAACACCGAACAAACCGTTTATCTGCTGCAAAACGGCCGTTCTGCTCCCCTGCTAACCCTTTCCCAGCTATTTGCCCTGTTTGACTCGGCTGTTCAACCAGAGAAGCTATATATTTCCTATGTGGCACCCCACCCCACAGACACGCAGAAATTGTTCCTGGCGGTCACTAACCTGAGCGACATCACCCCACGGGTGTACATTTTTTTGGTTCAGTGGGAGGAAGTAGTTGTTTTGGGGGCAGAAACCAGTTTTACCACTCAGGTTTCGCTGGTTTTACAGGCGGATGATCG
>CAZPEJ010000889.1:0-2114 GCA_964585465.1 uncultured Ardenticatenaceae bacterium | reverse complement strand
TGCGTACCGATAACCTGGAAGGCGAAACCATCACCTTCTACCACTTCGGCGACCTCTCCGGCCCGTTAGCAGGCATCACCGGCCCGCTGATTCACGGCTTTGAAGACGCAGTAGCCGCCATCAATGCCAACGGTGGCATTCGCGGGGCACAAATCGAACTACAATTCCGCGACACCCAGAGCAACGTAGATGAAGCCGTCGCCGCTTACGAAGAGTTCACCAGCGCCGACGAAAGCGTCTTGGTCATGTTCACCTATGGTTCTGGCGACGGGGAAGCCCTGGCAAGCCGTTTTGTGGAAGACAAAATCCCCAACCTGGCCGCCGGTTTGAGTGCCATCGCCTTCTACGGCCCAGAATCAGGTTATACCTTTGGTTACGCCCCCATTTACCCCGACCAGTTTGGCCTTTTCCTCGATTACATCACCGCCAACTGGGAAACAGTCAAACCTGCTGGGGCTGGGGATGAAATTAAACTAGCTTACATCAGCTGGCCTACCGCCTACGGGCAGGCAGCCATCACCGCCGAAAGCACCGCCTACGCCGAAAACCTGGGTGTCGAAATCGTCGCCAACGAAATCCTCGAAGTCGCCCCAACGGCCGATGCTACCACCGCCATCCTCAATGCCCAGGCCGCCGGAGCCAACGTCATCTACACTAACTCCCTGGCCTTTGGCCCGGCCGCCATCCTCAATGGCATGGGGGCTTTAGGGCTGCGTGACCAGTTCCTCTTTGGGGCCAACAACTGGGCCATGGACTTAGCCACTTACGCCTTTGTCACCGACCCGGCATTGGTAGAAGGCATGATTTCCCCCTTCCCCTACCTGTTCTGGAACGATGCAGACAATGAAGGCATCCAATACGCCGAAGAAGTGTTTGCCAGCAACGAACGAGGCCCTGGTGAACATGGTGTGGGTTATTTGCTCACACTGGCCGGGGTAGACCTGGCTGTGGCGGCTATTGAAAGAGCCATTGATACCGTTGGTTTCGACAACCTCACCGGTGAAGCGGTGCATACCGCCCTCATCGAGTTGGGGGCTTATGAACCGCTGCAAGGTGTGATGCGGGTAGACTTCTCCGGCGACAACCGTTCGCCCCATGTGGCCCAAATCCGCCAGGTGCAAGGTGGTCAATTTGTGATGTTGCAAGATTGGACAGCCACCCCCGACCTGCGCCCATCCGAAAACTTTAGTAATCAGTAAACCGTAACCAGTGAACAGTGAGCGAAAGTTCACTGTTCACTTTTTCCACCATGCTCAAACTAAACAACATTGAAGTGGTTTACAGCGATGTCATTTTGGTTTTGCGCGGCGTTTCCCTGGAAGTAGGGCAGGGGAAGATTGTGGCTTTGTTGGGGGCCAACGGGGCGGGCAAAACAACCACCCTGAAATCTATCTCTGGTTTGTTGCTGGGCGAAGACGGCAATGTGACACGAGGAAATATCGAATTTGCCGGGCAAAAGTTGAATGGCGCAGCCGCCGAGGAAATTACCCGCCTGGGTATTGTGCAGGTGTTGGAAGGGCGGCGACTGTTTCAACACTTGACCACCGAGGAAAATTTGTTGGTGGGGTCGCTGGTGAATACGACTCGCTCGGAGTCTAAAACGTTGTTGGAGCAGGTGTACCACTTTTTCCCCGCGCTAACGAAATTGCGCCACAAAACGGCCGGTTACCTTTCGGGTGGTGAACAGCAAATGGTGGCTATTGGCCGTGCCCTGATGGCAAAACCCCGTTTGATGTTGTTGGATGAGCCGTCGTTGGGGTTGGCTCCATTGTTGGTGCAGGCCATTTTTGAGATTATCCACCAGATTAACCGGGAGTCGGGGGTTTCTATTTTGTTGGTGGAGCAAAATGCCAATGTGGCCCTGAAAACGGCCGAATATGCCTATGTGATGGAAAACGGCCGAATTGTCCTGGATGGCCCCGCCCAACAACTCTCCCAAAACGCAGACATCAAAGAGTTTTACCTCGGCCTCACCCAACTAGGCGAACGCAAAAGTTACCGCGATGTCAAACATTACAAACGGCGCAAACGGTGGTTGGGATGAAAAGCGAAGGGTGAAGAGCGAGGGAATTAACCACAGATGAAACGGATAAAACGGATGAACACGGATTCCC
>CAZPEJ010000888.1:0-2115 GCA_964585465.1 uncultured Ardenticatenaceae bacterium | reverse complement strand
AACGAGCGCTTTTTCCAAACAGGAGCGACGGGCTTCGACACCGCTCTGGGCATAAATGTATTTTCTGGTTTCCTAGAGGTGAACGGTATCAGATGATGATTCAGGTGATTGTAAAAGGTGTTGTTGTGGGATGAAAACGGCCGTTTTCACTGTGAACTATCAACAACAGTCTGAGCCTTAGCCTTCATTCACAACAAACCGTACCCGTTCAACTCCCTCAACCATTTGAAGTGCAAAAGAGGCTCCAGCCGAAGGGGCAGTGATGCCCTCTTTTAGATGGGGTTTTAATTTGCTTGCCAGGTTGGTCTGCAAAGAGGAAAGAGGCACTTTATTGTTTGTTCCAAGCTCAATTTCAACAACATTGTCGTCTCCTGCTAACTCTTGCCCGTTGTAGGGATCACGTAACCGTTTGTAATGACTCTTGGTTGCCAAATCTGGCTCGCTGAGACCATAGTGTAACCCTTCTGGTTTTTGGTGAATATCCACTGTCTGACAAACACCATCGAAGAGGCAAAGCAAAACGTTGGGTGAAAGTTGCTCCATCCGCAGAAGGCCACAAACATTTTGGTTAGAATCGTTATTCAGAGTGGGCAGAACGGCCGTAAACCCATCCACTTGTAGATCAGGCCAGCCAGAGACTAATTCTGAGCGGAGTAGAAAACCGCTCAACTGGTTAGCTGGGAATGTTTGACCCGATTCGGTTTGGCGGGCTAGTTTAATGGGAGAACCAAATAGTTCATATATCCTTGTTTCATGTTCATGATCGCTGCCCAACACACGCCCCACACTAAACGCCCCATCTAATAAACTGGTTATCCAGGCTTTATCAATTTGGAAAAACCGAATAGATTCTTTCGGTAACATTCGTTCATCGGGAACCAGATAATTAAAAGGCACACCTTGACATACGCTCAGATCATACAACCAATCCTGAACCAGATCAGGAGGTGATGTTTCTGCTGATGGGGTATTTAACGATAAGTGAGTTAATTGGGTTTTGGCATCCTTTGCAGACATCACAAGAGCGCGTTTCCAGTTATACAAAGCCAGGGAAAAGCGTTTGCTTTGTAAGGCTAACAAACGGCCAAGTTCCCAGGCGGTTGCATAGGAGACATCGAACAGGCCATAAGTGGCATGGTATTGCAGGAGTGCATCAGAGGCACGAACTGGTAAGGGTAAACTGGTTTGATTTTCACCAGCAACAAATGGGCCATGATACCAGGCGACACTATGCTGACCATTCCGCAAATGAAATGGTAGTAGCACAGAGCTACGGCGTAAATAGGTTTTAGCCACTGCTTCGATCTCGGCAACCTGGTTTGGATTCAAGATATTTTCGGGTAGTCGCAAGACATCCCGATCTAATTCCATTAACAGGCTTTTGAAACTAAGTTTTTTGTAACGAGCGGCTTTTAGAAGGGTTTGTTGTTTTGTGGTTTCCAGGGTGAGCAGGCTGTTTACCTGGCTCAAAAAGGTATCCTGACCTACAAACTCCTTATTTACCAACGGCCGTAAAGTTGCTCTTTCATTGTCATTGAGTGTTAGCTCCGTTAAGGTGTGATCTGTTAGCTGATAACTTGTTTCATCCAGGCAATGGTAACGCCAGCTTTTAAGGGTGACTAACCGAGTTGATAGTTTGTCCCCAATTTGAATTTGACCTTCAGTGTCGTAACGGTTTTCTAGAGAAACCAGATGGGCTACCATGGTATGGCCGCGTTGCCCAATACGGTTGCCAATAACTACAGCTCGCTCGACTTTTTGGCCGTCATCGGTCACTGTGCGGCGGACATGTGCCATGTAACGGAGATCGTCTGGTGAAGGGGCAAGGTCTTTTAACAGGTTGCCCGGCACATCAATGATGGTTATTTGTTCATCGTCTTCATCGTCTGGTTCACGGGGTAATTGGGCGGTTGGGAAGAAAACGGCCGTTTCCTCATACAACGTCTTTAACGAAATAATCTGTGGGGCAGGAGCCTCGTCTGCATCAAACAACAAAACTGCCAGCCAGGAGGTCTCCTGTTTGGGTTCACTGGTTGCTGTTGTTACTTTTTGTGCCGTCCGTTCCCAGGGCAACGTGCTACGACGCAAAATCACATGGGGGATCACATTGGCATG
>CAZPEJ010000887.1:0-2124 GCA_964585465.1 uncultured Ardenticatenaceae bacterium | reverse complement strand
ATCTCGGACGCGGGCTTACCCACGCCTGAGACGTTGGTATTGGTGCGGGTGGGGGAGTTGCGCTGTTCGGCGTTAACGTTGGGGCTTGAGGAAGTGATTTTTTTGGGGTATCGGGATTCGGGGATGGCAGAAACGGCCGAAAACCACCACCCCAACGCCTTCATCAACGCCCCGGCCGAACAGGTGATCCCACAATTGGTGCAAATCATTCGCCGCCTGCAACCCCACATCTTGCTCACCTTTGAACCTTACGGCGGTTACGGCCACCCCGACCACATTGCCATCAACCACCACACCCTGGCAGCCATTCCCCTGGCAGCCGACCCGGCTTACCGCCCCGACCTGGGCACCCCCTGGCACATTTCGCGCCTCTTTTACCCCATCTTGCGTCGTTCCTTTTTTGTGCAGATGAAGGCCTTGATGGGGCAGCGTGGCATGGATACCACGCCGCTGGATAACATCTTACAACGGCGCGAGGAGGCATGGCCGGATGAGTTGTTTCACTGCGAATTGGATGTGGCCGCGCATGTGGCACAAAAGTGGGCTGCTTTTCGCTGCCACCGCACCCAGTTTGGCGGGGATAACCTGTTCAACCGCCTGCCAGAAACAGAGATGAAACAGTTGTTGAGCCGGGAGTATTTTGCCCTGGCGTATCCAGAAACGGCCGAAACCGTCGTTTTTACTGATCTATTTGCCGGTTTGTGAAACCGAGTTTTTCCGAAAAACCCGGTTTCTGGCTAATTACCCTTCCGTTTTAGCAAAAATCAGAACATCCCGCAGCTCTTGGGTGATGTGGTGCCGCTTGTAGTGGTGCAGAGTGGCCTCGTGGATGTAACCCAACTTTTGCGGCACACGAATACTGGCAACATTGTCAGGCTCACATTGAATTTCTAACCGTTTGGCCTTGAGGTATTTGAAGGCAAAACGGCCGATACTCGCCACCGCCTCCGTCACGTACCCCTGGTTTTTGTACCCTTCCCGCACCCAATACCCAATCTCAAAACAAGGTACCGACCAATTGGGGTTATACAAACCACTCACCCCCACCAGTGTGTCGGTATCTTTGAGAAAGAGATACATCTGTAACTCTTTGCGCTCCAGAAACCGCAGGCGAAAGTAACAGGCACTGGCTTCGCTCTGTTCCAACGTGGGTTGGAAGTTGTAGGCCCAGGGGAGCCACTCTTTGAGCCGCTCCAACGACTCCACAGTGGCATTAAACAGTTCCAGGCCATCCCCCGGTAGGGGCAGGCGGATTTTGAGCCGTTTGGTTTCCAGGGCATGGGGAAAATCGCGCAAAATGTCGTAACGTTGTTCGATCATGGGGTATCACATAAGGTCACAAATTGACATTTTGCTGAAGGGGATTAGGAATTGGGGATAAACGATTTGCCACTTTCCAATCTCCACCCCTACACAGCACATTGTTCAACGGCCGTTATCACATCTTGTAACACGGGTTTATTTTTGCACACAATCACTTCACCCGGCGAAACAGCTTCAAATAACCCTTCCGCCACATTGGCACTCTCATACACCAGCAAAATCAGGTCGCGGCGGTTGGCCTCTTTCACCTTTGCCACTTTGCGCCGCACATAGTCCGGGTGCCAGTAACCCACAATTTCTAACAAAGCCCGACGGCCGTTTTTTTTGTGGGTAAAGGCAAAATCGGGAATCATCACCGAATCCCCCACCACGATAATTTCATCCTCACGACTCAACACCCAGGTGCGCGAAGTACGGCCGTATTTTTCGGCAAACTCGGCGGCAAAATCCGCTTCCAGGCGGCTGTCAAAGGTGGCAGCGGGTTGGAAATGGCTCTGCAACTCACTCTGGTCGTTGAGGGTGTAGCGCAAAAAGTGGTCAGCCTGGGGCAGGCGTAATTCGGCCGTCATTTGCCACTTCTGGCACAGCAGCAGGGCGGGCAAAAAACGGGCAAATTGCAAGCCGTAGCGGGTGGTAGATTTGACAAAGGGGGAGATGGGGCCAAACAGGGTAATTTCGTATCCGCTTTCCGGTAACGGCCGAACCTGGTACATCAGCTTAAACAGTTTGATGTATTTGAACACCTCTTTGTAACTATCCCACACCCGCAGCCGCACCTCCCGCGCCCAATAGAGCAGCCCA
>CAZPEJ010000886.1:0-2129 GCA_964585465.1 uncultured Ardenticatenaceae bacterium | reverse complement strand
GTGCAGGTATGACTTTTATTCCAGCGGGCAGTTTTACCCAGGGCAACTCCAACGGCAATGCAGACGAAGCCCCGCCCCACCCGGTGCAGTTGGCTGATTTTTTCCTGGACACAACAGAAGTGACCAACGCCCAATACGCCCAATTTGTGACCGAAACAGGCCACCCCGCCCCCCTTTCCTGGCGGCAACCAGACCCCTCTATCTGGCAGTTAACGGCCGATCAACCCTTTGTCATCGGCCGTTTCGACAACCAATTTGCCTATGATGGGGCCGGGGCCTATCCTGTAACCGGCAGTTTGAGCATGACAGTAAATGCAGACACAGACGAAGGAGTCATAACGGCCGTTTTTACCGGCACCCTGCAACCCTCTAGCGACCAGGCTTATACCGGCACTTTTCGCATCGTCCAAAACTTTTTCTTCGATGGCCCCCCCTTCCCCGCTTTCAAAGAAGAGGGCATCGGTGACTTTGTAGACATGCACGGCCTCAGCGGCAACGAACTCCCCGCCTACCCCGAACTCACCGCCTACATTGGCACCTGGGGGTATGCCGATGTATACCTCAACGACCAACTCCTGTTCAATGCGATGGGCATTCACATCATGTACAGCGACGGTGTGCGTCACGACGACGACCACTTCATTCACCGCGCCGACGGTAGTTGCTGTTTTTCCCCTGCTGCCCCCGGCGATAGCTCCCTCGACCCAGGTGGCCCAGAAATCTCCCTCTGGCTTTTCCCCGGCACCAGTTACGACCAGGCCAATAGCTTTTGGATTAACCTCTACTTTAATCAGGTAACACGCATCCAGGCCCCAGAATTTGCTGGCCCACCCACCCACCAGGAAGGGCAAGAAAACTACCCCGTCACCCAGGTTTCTTGGGAAGATGCCAACGCCTACTGCACCTGGCGCGGCTCCCGCCTGCCCACCGAAGCCGAGTGGGAGTATGCAGCTCGCGGCCGGGCAGGTTTCCTCTACCCCTGGGGCAACGAACCGCGCGGCGCACAAGCCAACATCGCCAATACCCTGGCTGGCCCGGTGGCGGTGGGCAGTTTCCCTGCCTCAGCCTCCCCCTTTGGTCTGTTAGACATGGCGGGCAACGTTTGGGAATGGACGGCCGATTGGTATAGCGACACGTTCTATGCTACCGCCCCCGCTGAAAACCCCACTGGCCCTACCACTGGCACCCTCAAAGTAGCTCGTGGTGGTGGTTTCCGCATCCTGGATATTTTAGGCCTGGATGAAGCCCGCACCACCCACCGCCTGCCACTTGACCTCACCTCCACCAGCGATGACCTCGGTTTTCGCTGCGCCGCCTCTTTCCTCCCCAATTCGCCATAGTTTTCATTGCCAGTGAAAACTTTTGCCTGTATCATTTCACCAATACTGAAAACAATAAGTGGATTTTTATCTGCCAGAAAGCCGTCGCCTGATTCAAGTGAGCCAAAACCTGGGAAACCCATCTACACGAGAAAGAGAGATACGTGCATTAAAGGATGCCATGCAAACATTTAATTTGACACAAGGGTTGATTTTGTCGGAGTCAAATGTTTCGCCGATTGTGGCAGATGGTTTAACAATCGAAATTCGTTCTCTGGTTGAGTGGTTGTTAGAGCAAGAGGGTGTATAGATGCAGTACAGGTTTTCGTAAGTTCTCACCAGGTTTTTGAAGCTATGCTTCCTCTGCCAATTCCCTACTGATTACTGGGTACTGATTACTGGGTACTGATAATCGTCTCACGGGGCAGGGGTTTGGGCCAGGGAGGGGGCGAGGCGTAGGTTTTGGAAGGTGAGTCGCCAGCCGCCTGAGGTACGGTTAGGGCATGTTTCGATGCGTAACCCGCTGATTTCTGGGCTGCCTGCGGCTAAAACGACGGTGTAGGAGATGTCGGGACTCATGGTGAAGTCGCCATACCCGGCTCCTTGTTCTGGTTTGAAGCCGGTGTAAAAGTGATCTTCGCCACCCTGCCAACGCACGATGACTTCTACGCCGGGTTCTGGGGTGAGTAGTGCGTCCAGGGTTTCAACTTCAATGCGGGGGGTGGGTTCTTCTTCACACAGTTGTTCTTGAAATAAAAGGCGATAGTTGGGGCGAGGGGTGGCGGTGGGTTCGTCGGTGGGCAGGGGGGT
>CAZPEJ010000885.1:0-2134 GCA_964585465.1 uncultured Ardenticatenaceae bacterium | reverse complement strand
CATATGTTTGGCAGGTGGTCAGGGCATCGCGGGGCAAAATCACCCGCCCTTGTGCGTCCAAAGCCCGTTCATCCCATTCAAACAGGCGGCGGCGGATGATTTCGGCCGTATCTGTATCGGCCGACATAATCACCGCTTTACCCAATCGGTCGAGCATTTTGCTAAAACGGCGGTAATCATCAATGTCTTCAGCCGTCATCTCCCCTTCAGAGATGGGAATGGAGACAGCCAATACTACATGGTCATGGGCGCGGGCTTCTTCCGCCAGGTTGAAGAGGAAGTTGTATAACTGCCCACCCAAACCACCCTGGCGATAGCGACTGACATAGTTAATCAGTTCGTCCATTAAAATGAGGATAGGCCCCCCCACCAACGCAAACAGTTTGGCAATGGTATCACCACCAGGGGAACGGCCGTTTTCGTCAAAACTAGCCATTACTCCATACCCGGCTTCACCTGCCAGTTGCCAGGCAATTTCGCCCCAAGGGGTGCGGCGCAACGGTGTACCATCATCGCCGCCACGCGGATCAAACCGCTGCCCCACAAACACAGCTACTCTGGCTTTAGGCACAGCTTTCACCCCGGCCAGATCTAAAATGCGCGAAACCCCCATCCAACTGTTAGCTGCCGGGCCATGTTGTGCCAGATGGTAAAGTAGGGTGAGGGCGTGAGTTTTGCCACCGCCAAACTGGGTGGTCATATTAAAAATGGCAGAGGTGGCTTCTTTGCGTCCAGCCAGGCGGCGCACTGTTTCAGTTGCCAACTCCAGCAGGTTTTGGGTCAGGTAGGTGCGGGCAAAAAACTCGTCTGGTTTCCAGTACAGTTCGTTCCCTTTTTGGGCGTGAACCATGTCCAGATGCACCGCAAATTCGGCCGTATCCAACGATTCGCCTTTGCGTAAATCTTCGCGTGGGTCTACCACCTGCCGCCAGGGTTTTAATTTCATCTCATTTCCCTCGTAGGCGCGATTTCATAATTGCGCTAAGACTAAGACGCGATTATAAAATCGCGCTTACAACAACGGCCGTAATCGGCCCGTGTTTTGCTCCAACTGCCACCACCGAAAAAAACCATAAGGGAATGTTTCCATGTTGGCCTGGCCGCCAACTACCACCAGCGTCTCGCCGCCTAATGCCATACGTTCCTCAACAGACATGGCGGCTACCACTTCCTGGCTTAATAACCGTGTCAGGCTGCTGCCCTGCTCTGCCTGGGGGCGGTAACAATAGACCACCCGCAAAGCAGCCCGCACACATAACAACTTCCATAGAGTGTAGGCGATGTAATCATCATCTTGTTGGTTTTCCAATTCCATCACGGCCACCGGGAACCGCCACTTTGTTTTCCCTGGCAAAAACGCCATCACATCTATTGCCAGATATTCACTACGTGGTATGGGGGTGGAGGGTAATTTGTGGTTTTGGGCTGTGGCTTCCCAGCCCATTTGCTGGCAGGTAACAATAACGGCCGTTCTCATGGCAGTTGTCCAGGGGCGTAAACGGCCGTTTGCTGCCGCCTGCCGCAATGGTTCAGCATAGGCCACTTGTTGAATGGTACTCAAAAAAGCCCGTTGCCAGTTCGTCGCCTGTGTGGTCATGTTAGTAACCGCGATTTGGAAATCGCGTCTGTGTGGTCATGTTGGTAACCGCGATTTCTAAATCGTGCCTACCATTTTTCGATTTAGCCCTTTTCAAATTAGAACAAATATGCTACACTCTAGCCGTTACTTAGAACAAATGTTCTTTTCGGGAGACCCAACATGAAAAGTCAAAATTTATTTTCTGGTATTGTGCAGGTAGAAGTTCAAGGGCCTCGCGCACTTAGATTTCTTCAACAATATCCAACCTATGCAGTGTATGAAATTATTGGATTTGAAGACAAAACATTGATTCCTTCAACACCACAGTTTATTATAAATCTTGATACAGTTTGGACGACATTTACGTTTCCGCTCTCAGTTTTTGGCCCTGTGGACAAGAGTAAACTCAGAAATGTAATTAGATTTAGTTTTAATGGCCCTTGTGCAAACTCATTTGATGTAAGAGATATTCGTTACCTTAAAACATATCACACTGCACCCAAGAATTTTGTGCTATACACTGGTGGGATGTATGCAACCGGATTTATTGTTAGT
>CAZPEJ010000884.1:0-2140 GCA_964585465.1 uncultured Ardenticatenaceae bacterium | reverse complement strand
TTTCGGCCGTTTAAGTTGATGTCTCCGGCTATGTTGAGTTTGGCGGTGGTTTCGGCCGTTCCTATGCCCACTTTGCCTTGAACCAACAGGCTGTTTTCTGCGATGTGATTGGACAGGGCTTTGATGGCCTCATCGCTTAAAGCCTGGTGATAGATTCGTAAGTCGGCCAGCCCTCCTTCCAGATAAGCATTCTCAAAGTAGTGCCTTGTTCGTCCCCACCGCCCAACCTCGATACTGTTTGTGAGCCAACAGGGTGGATGTCCTGGTTCTTGTGCGTCTAGTTTGCCATCAATAAAAATGGCTTGTTCCTGGCTCTGTAGATTGTAGCGGAAGGCAAGATGATACCATTTGCCAGGAACCAGGGGTGTTTTAGCTTTTGTGTCATTAGAAAAGAATCCCAAATAAGGATATTCCCCTCGAATGACCAAATGAAGGCCATCATAACTGCCCAGAATGCTGTTATCTGTTTTGTGGCGGGCGATTGTTACCCAGGCTGTAACTGTAAAACTGGCCTGGATGAAGCCCAATTCGGCACTATTTTTGTTCAGGGCCAAGGCATCGTCTGGGCCGTTAAATTTGAGATATTTACCGATTGTTGGGTCATTTCCAAAACGAGATGTTGGGATGCCTTCTTTTAAGATGGGCTGCCCTGAAGTGTCAAACCCGTGTTGTCCGCCACTTAATTGATCCATTTGAAGGTGAATGAACGGGGTGGGTAGAGGGACATTGGTGACAAAATTAGGGCCGACAATGACGGAGCCGTTCACAACCAGGCTGCTGCGGGGATTGGTGAGGCCGATGCCAACGGCCGTATCTGTGTAAACCAGAGGTGATTTTTGGATGGGCAGTGTAAAACGGCCGTCTGCAAACCCTGGCACATTTTCGTAAGAAAGGTAGAGGTAGGTTGGCCCGGCCGGGTGGGCGGTGCGGATGTTGGTGATGTTCAGGGTTAAAACGTCTCCTGGTGCCAACTGCCAGTTGTCTGTAGGGGGCGTGAAAACCCAAACAGGTTCAGGGCCTTGGTTTTGTTGGTCTACTCCCCAGTCATTGTTCAATAGAGGGACGATGGTTTCTACTTGAGCGATTGTACCTAAAGCCCAGCCTTTTTTGTCGCTATCGCCAGCGTCAAATTTGAGGGTAAATTGGGAGATTTCTATAGCTGTTTTCTTAAATGTCAGTGCGTGGTTAGCAGAGATATTTGTAAGTTGTATGGTTAAGGAGCTAACACTGCCACTATTGGGAGTAACGGCCGTTGCATCATTGAGAATTACATTTGATCCCGCAAAACCAGCATGGAGCGGGATTTGGGTAGCCGTTTCGCCCGACAACGATTGATAAACAAGAGTGATCGTTTGTTGACGGTGGCCTTGTAACGGCCGTTCTTTGTGCGTCAACTGTTGATACAAAAACTCAACCCGGCTGTTCCGCGAGCCTGCACCATTGTCTGCCTGAATGTCGGTTAGCGTGAGCGTTTGGGTTGCGCCTGGTTTCAAGGTATATCCGGCCGGAGCCAAAATATACAGTTCATCAGCCCGTCGCTCTGGGCGTGGGGCGTAGGCCAACGACCACCCAACAGGCGCAACCAGACCAATGTTTGCCTGATTGATCAGCGTCCCTTGCCGAAAACGAAGTGTAAAATGATTCTTATTTTCCGACACTTGACTGCCTAAATCATTGCAGACAACTTCTGCACTGGCAACACTGGTGATACGCAAAGTCATAGACTGACCATCTGTTGCCAGCAGCGACAACACAGCTTGCTCATGCTGATCTAACAAATCAAAATCGAGTGGGTAAACCTCGCGGAACGGGTTAGCTTGCTCAGAAAAAGCGGGTATTGTATTTTGCAAATTTTCTACAAAGTTCCATCGTTGATAGTCGCCATTATTCCAGGGAAGCATATAAACAGTGGTGCCGTTGCCGTCCAACACATGCCCCGTCGCCTTTTGTTCTAGCTTGTAATACCCATCCCCCACATCCACATATCGCCACTTTTGGTAATCACCATCATTTTTTACATGCAGATAAACCTGGCTACCATTCCCATCTAGCATGAGACCCATCGCTTTATTTTCCAAAGTAAAATACCCATCCCCCACATCTACATGCAACCATTGTTGGGAATCGTCACCTGTATCAA
>CAZPEJ010000883.1:0-2140 GCA_964585465.1 uncultured Ardenticatenaceae bacterium | reverse complement strand
AAAACGTGCTAAAGCACGTTCAAAAAACCATTTTTCAACCTGTTTTAACAGGTTTAGGTTTGTTAGCCGTCGGTTTCAACCGATGGCGATTCCCAAATTGGGATTGGCTGACTCTGTTGCCAAAACACCCCATTTGCCGCTAAACTTACCTTGCTCCGCACCCCATAAACTGTCGGAGCGTTCAGGGTTTATCACCCCAATGCCGCCGGACTCACATACCCGGCGGCCCCAAAAACAAGATATGTCTGTGACAGGCATATTTAACATTATCGGGATTAACTTTATGTCGCGCAGAGACACAGGAGCGCAGGGAGGGAAAACCCTTTGCGCCTCTGCGCGAGAAACCTTATTTCCGATAAACTTTATTTAACGATTGGAGATTAGAGCTTTTGGGTTTCACAATCTCTAATCTCCAATCCCAAATCTCCCTAATTATGAGTGTGCCAATCCGCGAATTAAAACGACGTTACAAGATGAACCTGGCCCTGGGGAAAACCTTGCCCACCCACGATCTGGCAATTTCTCTGCCGCTCTCCACCGGCAACCCGTTGTACGATGCTGCCTTGACAGACAAATTGGTGATGACAGCCACCCTCAGCGAAGCGGAACACCTGAATCGGGCGTGGCATCTGGTAAAAAATGCTACGGCAGCCGAACAACAGACGTTAGCGGCTCATGCGCGGGGGTTGTTGAATGATTACAAGCTGCTGTTGGCATTACAGGCGTGGCAAAGTGGCAATGACGAACTGACCCGTACCTTTTTGAACGCTTTGCCCTGGCATTGGCGGTTTGCCTTCCCAACGGCCGTTCTCAAACCTGCTGCTCACCTCTTCACCGGCTGGCGCAAATCGCTTAAGTTCCGCCTGGTGGAAACTGTCCGTTATGCTGACCTGCACCAGCTATACCATGAATTACTGGCACAGGCTCCACCCGTTGCTATCCTCAAATACCGTCAAACCATCAAAGAATCGGCCGCTCTGCAAAAGTTCCGTTTTGAAGGGGAGCGCGAACGAGCCATTCATGACATTTGTTTCCACAACGGCCGTTCCCTCTCCCCCACCATCACCGGCCTGGACACCATCACCACCTATGTGCAGGCGCGGGAAGCCCTGGCAAAAGATGATCTGCCCCGCTTCCTGCATATTCTGGAAAATACCCCTTACGACCTGCCCATCACCTCCTACATGGGTTTATTGGGCAATGCGGGCATCCGCCTCACCGATAGCTCGCAGCCAGAAATCAACCGCCTGCGCCACTACGCCATTCGCTGTGCAACGGCCGTTGAATCCCTGTTGCGCCTGCAAGAGTGGGGCGACTGGCTCACCCAACCCCACGCCCAGGCCCTGGGCGACAAAGTACGCCGCACCGTCATCGAACGCGGCCTGGACATCCCCTTTTTCAAAGCCACCAAAGCATTCATCAACGCCCCCGATCAGGTGCGGCGTATGGTGTTAGAGCCGCTCTACCTGCCTCTGCTGCAACATTTCGGCGGTCAAATCGCCGGGCTACTGGGCGAACCAGGGCCACTCACCTATCTACAACCCGCCAATGTCATTCATGTCATGAGCTTTTTGCTCTACACCGTCATCAGCAGTGCCATGCCCAGCCGCTTTTTCCTCATCTACCCCGATGGGGCAGAGGAAGTGCCTCCGCTGGAGTTAAAAGAGGTAAACAAACACCTGGCCGATAGCCCCACACAGCTGGAAACCTGGTTATTGCGCGAGTTTGGCGGGCTGGCATCGCAACGCAGTTACACCTACGACTACACCAAAATTGCTGGTATTTTGTCTCGTCTCAACCCTCAGGCCCCGTTGCTACTGGATTTGCCTTTTGCCGAAAGCATGGACATTTTAGCCGGGTTACTGCCTTTTGAACGGGTGTTTAACCTCAATACCACCTTTGGGGCACCCGGGGAAATCTGTATTGCTTATGAGTATTACGCCCTGTTTACCCTCAACACCCCGTTCTGGAACTTTGGTCTGTGGCAACGATATAGTGATTCGGCCGCCCAGCGATTTGCCGAATTTTTGAACCAATTACGAACTTTTCAATTATTAGCTGTTAGTTAGCTATCAGCTATCAGCTATCAGCTATCAGCTTTCAGCTTTCAGCTTTCAGCTTCCCTGCTGACGGCTGATAG
>CAZPEJ010000882.1:0-2142 GCA_964585465.1 uncultured Ardenticatenaceae bacterium | reverse complement strand
ATTTGTGTCCCTAACTCCAAAAAAGCAATAGACAAATCAATTTTGCGCGAACAAGTTTCAAAATGGGCAAACAAATAATCAGAAATATTGTGATCCAGCCGTTGCACACGCACATAAGGCGGGTTGCCTAACATGACATCAAATCCGCCATCCGTCTTCCAATCAGCCTTTTCCAAATCAATAAATACCTCTGGAAACTCCAAATCCCAATGGAAAAATCGTTTTTGTTCAAACTGTTTGCGGCTTTCCACCAAAACTGCTTGTTGCTGTTTATCCAACTTTTTGGCGGGTTTATTTACTACCTCCGTCCCATACAGCCGCAAAAAATCGTTGGCTCCGGCTACGCCAAAATGTTGTGCCACATACACATCCAGCAGCCGTTTGTACCCCCGCGCCTGCTCATCAAACTGCCGGAACAACTCCTCACTCTGCTCCACCTCGCCCAATGTAGCATCACTCAATAGGCTAATGCCGCGCATCACTTCTGCCGCCTGCAATAAGCCCCGGAACGGCCCGCCAAACAACTGAATTTGCTGTGTTTTCACCACTTCTACGGCCGTTTCGCCCCGCCCCTTTGCCAGTTGTCTGGCTCGCTGGCTCACCTTATGCACCTGTTGCGCCTGCCCCATCTCGTCTGCCACCTGCCGCGCCATCGCCCCCACCAGCGAATTGCCCCAGCGCAAATGGTGATCCAAAAAGCTGAGGGGCGCGCCCACCGTGAAGGAGTGCAACCACAACGACACTTTTGCCAGTTCCACCGCCATGTGGTTCAGGTCTACGCCATAAATGCACCGCTTCATCACCGCCCGTTGCAGCAGTTGGGTGTCGGTTAGCTGCTCCGCGTTCAGGGTGATGCCCTGGGTCGCCAGATTGCCTAAAATATCCTGCCGAATTTGCCCCAACCAGGCCAGCACGGGGTTGTGTGTGGGGAACTCATTGAGGATGGTGATCAGGCTGTCGGTTAAATAATCTACGGCTTCTACCAAAAAGTGGCCGCTGCCCATGGCCGGATCACACACTTTGATGTCTAACACTGTCTCGCGGGCGGCCGTTTCCAGGCGATTGAGCCGTTCTCGCAACATGGGCACGTTTTTCATCTGGCGCGGGTCGGCCAGCTGTTGGCGCAAATCGGCCGTTTCTGCCATCTGTGCCTGGAACCGTGTTTTGCGCTCTGCCAGAATAGGGTCTAAGGTCTGGCGCACGATGTATTTGACAATGTAATCGGGGGTGTAGTAAGAACCAGTGGTTTTGCGCTCGCCTTTATCGTTTTCCAGGTGTACCTGCCCGGCCGCCACATTGTCAATCACCAGTTTGTATTCCAGCAACCCTTCATACACCGCCCCCAGATGGCGCACTTCCAAAAAGCTGTAATCCACCGTCTCTTTGTCAATGCGGGCCAGTTTGTCTATGGCCTGGGCTAAACGGCCGTCTGGCACAAAGGATTGAGTGAGGAAGTAGTTAGCGCGGTGTTTGGTGCGGTCGGCGGGCTGGCTGAAGTTGAAATGGAACAACCCACCGTTGTAACGGGGCAGTTCCAATCGGCGATCCCCCCAATCTACCACTTCAAACAGGCTCAACAGGCGGCGGTAATAGTCGGTAGAGGTGTCGCCCATCGGCTCGCGGCGGTCAAGCTGGCTGGCAATCTCCTGTGCCATTTGGGTGATGCTTTTGCGGCGGTAGCTGGGGTTTTGAATGGGCAGCAGGTAGCGGGCTTCGGCATAGAGCAAAAAGAGCAGTTTGTAGAGCAAGGAAAGGGTGGCTTCGTAGATGAGATCGGCCGTTTCTGCTGTTTTTACCTCTATCCCCCGACGGTTGCCATCGGCCACAAAGCCGCCTGCCAGCAAGGGGAAAACCTCATCAAATACCAACGCTTTCAGTTGGTCGCTCACCTGGCGGGCATAGCTGGTGCTGCCCTCGCGCACCCGCTCCAAAAAACTGCGCCCCTGGGCATCCCGTTCAAAGGCGCGGCGGCGGAAAAAGAGCCAAAACCGTTTGAACTGTTTATCGTCGGCCAGGCAATCTAACAAATCTACTTCGTAGAACTCGTTGGCGGTGGAGGAAGCCTGACGGTAATAGAGTCGCCAAATACGGCCGTTTGTCAGCACTCCCCAATCTACCCCCGTGCCAATCAGGTAGTTGACA
>CAZPEJ010000881.1:0-2147 GCA_964585465.1 uncultured Ardenticatenaceae bacterium | reverse complement strand
TGTTTGGTGTTTTTGCGGTGCTTTACAAAACTCTTTTGTTGGGGGTGGGGGTGGCCTTGTTGGTGTGGTTTTGGGTATGGCGGTGCCCGGCTGCCTACCGGTTTGGGGTGGCAATGGTGGGGTTGGGAATCGGCCGTTTTTTCATCACCTTGTTACGCGGCGACCCAACTCTATTTATCGGCCGATTTCGCGCCGATACCATTTTGGAACTGATCCTCGTTTTTATCTGGCTGCTCCTGCTGTTACAATACACCCGTCAAACTTCCCGCACAAATTGAAGGCGCGGAAGGTATATAACAATGTTAAACCATTGATGAACAGCGCGAAAGCGGTTTCGCGGCTACTGTTCACATTTCATATCGGACTGCTATATAAAATTGAGGAACCCTTATGAAACTCAAAGTTGGGTTAGCCCAAATGACCCCCAAATTGGGAGATATTGAAGCCAATCTGGCCCTGCACTTGAAAATTATCGAAGAAGCGGCCGAAAACGGTGTGGAACTGCTGGTTTTTCCCGAACTTTCCCTCACTGGTTATCAAGTAGAAGACCTGGCTTTTACCCTGGGTTTGCAGCCCACCCACAAAGACCCGGTGTTTACCCACCTGTTAGAGGCCAGCCGCGATATGGATATGGTGGTTGGGTTTGTGGAGACGGATAAACGGCAAAAGTTCCACATTGCCGCCGCCTACCTATCGCGGGGAGAGCTGCTCCACCTGCATCGCAAAGTGTACCTGCCCACTTATGGCATGTTTGACGAAGGGCGGTATTTTGCCTGGGGGGATGCCATTCGTGCCTTCGACACCCGTTTTGGGCGCATCGGCATTTTGATTTGTGAAGATTTCTGGCACATCAGCCCACCTTATCTGCTGTGGTTGGACGGGGCAGATATTTTAATTTTAACCTCGGCCTCGCCAGGGCGTGGGGTGGCAACCCAACAAAAAATTGGCAGTGCTAAATGGGTGGAGCATATCAACCAGGCATATGCCAGTATTTTTACTAACTTTATTATTCACACCAACCGCACTGGTTTTGAGGATGGGGTCACCTTTTGGGGTGGCTCGACGGTGTATGACCCGGAGGGCAACTTATTGGTGCAAGGGCCGTATTATGAGGAGGCTTTGGTGACGGCACGGTTGGATTTGAGTCAGCTACGCCGCACCCGCACCCGTCTGCCTCTGTTGCGGGATGAACGGGTGGGTTTGACGATGAATGAGCTGTCACGTATTTTGGGGACACGAAACCAGGAATAAGGAGCCAACTGGTCATGAGTGAAGAATTATTGAGCCAGGATGAAATGTATGATACTCCGCCGGGTCACAAATCAGGGTTTGTGACCATTGTGGGACGGCCGAATGTGGGCAAAAGTACCTTGCTCAATGCTTTTTTGGGGCAAAAAGTAGCGGCCGTTTCTCCCCGTCCCCAGACCACCCGTACTCGCCAGTTGGGGATTATTACGGAACCCCATTACCAAATGGTTTTTATAGATACCCCCGGGTTGATTCAACTGCCACGCCATAAGTTGGATGAGTTTATGAAGGAAACGGCCGTTTCTACCCTCACCGACGCAGATGTGATTCTTTGGTTGGTAGATGGCGGGATGCCCCCCGGCGCAGAAGATCACGCTATTGCCCAGCAGTTGAAACGGCTGATGCAACAGGCCAAAATTATTTTGGGGATTAACAAGGCGGATTTGCTGAAGGCCAGCCAGGTGTTGCCCCGTACTGATGCGTACCGCGCCTTGTTGCCCGATGTGCCCTGGATATTTTTTTCGGCGACGGTCGGAAACGGCCGTTCTGAACTATTCCAACTGCTCATCGAGGCGTTGCCAGAGGGGCCGCGTTACTACCCAGCCGAACAAGTTACCGATACCTACGTGCGCGACATTGCCGCCGAACTCATCCGCGAACAAATTATGTTGCAACTGCGCGACGAAATCCCTTATGGGGTGGCGGTGGAGGTGTTGGAGTTCAAAGAACGGCCGAACGGCAGCAACTACATCAGTGCCAACATTTATGTGGAAAAAGAAAGCCACAAACAAATTGTCATTGGCACTAAGGGCAACCAGCTAAAACAGTTGGGCGAAGCGGCCCGCAAATAGATTGAAGACCAGGTTGAGGGAAAGGTTTTTTTGGAGTAATGTGTCAAG
>CAZPEJ010000880.1:0-2150 GCA_964585465.1 uncultured Ardenticatenaceae bacterium | reverse complement strand
TGAGTTGGGCCACCAGTTTGCCGTCATGGCGGAGGAGAATTTGCTGGATTTGCAAACCCGCGCTGGTAAGGCGTTGGGAGGGTATTGTAATACGTTGGCGATGCGTAAACGGCCGTTTATCTTTATGAACGGGGTTGGTATTCATGACAATGTACAAACCCTGTTGCATGAAGCGGGTCATGCCTTTCATGTGTTTGAAACGGCCGATCTACCCTTCATCTGGCAAACAGGTGCCCCCATGGAGTTCTGTGAGGTGGCTTCTATGTCTATGGAACTGCTGGCTTCCCCATACCTGGAAAAACAGTATGGTGGTTTTTATTCAGCCAGTGAAGCGGCCCGCGCACGAATTGAACACCTGGAGAGTCTCCTCACCTTTTGGCCCTACATGGCAGTAGTAGATAGCTTCCAACATTGGGTCTACACCCACCCAGACGAGGCAATAGACCCTGCCAATTGTGATGCAGCCTGGGGTGTTTTATGGCAGCGATTTATGGTGGGGCAAGATTGGCATGGATTTGAGGCAGAGCGGGTGTCGGGCTGGCACCGCAAACCCCACATCTTTGGTTCACCTTTTTATTACATTGAGTATGGCATGGCTCAGGTGGGGGCGTTGCAGGTGTGGCGCAACAGCTTAAAGGATCAGGCGGGGGCTGTGGCTGCCTACCGCAGGGCGTTGGCGTTGGGTGGCACCAAAACATTACCACAACTATTCCAGGCTGCTGGGACAGAGTTCCGCTTCGACACAGCCATGTTGAGTGACCTGGTTGGATTGGTGGAGCAGACGGTTTCGGAGTTAGAAGCTGTATTGTAATTACCAGGTGGCTTGATTATAATAACGGCCGTTGTGAACAAAACGCACATTACCAATGAAATGGATGAAAGTTGGATGTGGCTGGCATTGGAGCAGGCGCAAAAAGCGGCCGATTTGGGCGAAGTACCCGTTGGGGCAATCGCCGTCAAAGATGGGCAAATCATTGGGCGCGGTTTTAACCAAAAAGAAAGCACCCAAGACCCCACCGCCCACGCCGAAATTATCGCCTTGCGCCAGGCTGCTGAATTATTAAACAACTGGCGACTGCCAGGAGTCACCCTCTACTGCACCTTAGAACCCTGCCCTATGTGCGCTGGGGCCATGTTCCAGGCACGACTGCCACGCCTGGTCTATGGGGCCAAAGACATCCGTTTTGGTGCAGATGGTTCTGTGGTGAGCATCGTCCGAGAAGTCAACTTTAACCATCGCCTCTCTGTCACCAGCGGGGTGTTGGAAGCAGAAGCGATGGTCTTGTTGCAAACCTTTTTCCAAACATTGCGGCAAAAGGGGTAATATAAACCGAAAATCATCGAGGAGAGGTGCCGGAGCGGTTGATCGGGGCGCTCTCGAAAAGCGTTGTGGCCTTACGGTCACCGTGGGTTCGAATCCCACCCTCTCCGCCTTTAGGACATCCACCAGATGTCTTTTTTTTATTGGCACTCTGTCGGAAAAGTCCCAATGGCACGCGGATGACGCAGGTATGATGGGTTTTCGCGGATTTTTCTCTTGTTCTATTTGCATACACCCGTTCCAACAGGTCGTTAGCTGTTTAGTGACCGGAATCATTCAGGCGGAACACAAATAACATGGGGTTTTATGGAAGATTTACAACGTTTTCGGGCTGAAATTGACCATTTCATGAAATATGATCCTCAATCTCCTCTATCTGGCGAGATGCCGGAGGGGTTTATGGGGTTAAACTATTACGAAGCAAATCCGGCGTTGGTGCTGCGGGTGGAGGTGGAGCGGTTTGCCCCGGAGCCACCGATTGAAATGGAAACCAGTACCGGGGAGATGCGCCAGTATCGCCGTTGGGGCAGGTTTTCGTTTGTGGTGGATGGGGAAGAAACAGCGTTGACGATTTATGCAGATTTGTTTGGACATGATTTTTTCATGCCGTTTCGGGATGGCACCAGTGGTAAGGAGACGTATGGAAGCGGCCGTTATTTGGACAGTTATCGCCCCGGTCTACAGCAACTCGGCCCAAACCAGTTTGAAGTAGACTTCAATTACTGTTACAACCCCTTTTGCGCCTACAGTGCCGATTACAGTTGCCCGTTACCCCCACGCGAAAACTGGCTAAAAGTACCTATCCGTGCGGGTGAGAAGGTTTTTCAGT
>CAZPEJ010000879.1:0-2152 GCA_964585465.1 uncultured Ardenticatenaceae bacterium | reverse complement strand
GGTGCTTTGGGAACTCAGGGGGTTGAGAACCAATGAAACGTGAAACGTAAAACGTAACCAGAGAAATTTCGTTTCACGTTTTACGTTTCACGTTTCACGTTTTACGTTTCACAACAAACCCCACAAAATCCGAAAGACCCAGTTATTTTAGACTCTCACTTTGAACTCGTCGCGCTTGCAGCCGCAACAGCTAATAATTGTTGAATACGGGGCAACATTTCGGCCGGGTTGGGGTGTAACCCCTCTTGCACCAGCGCACTATCATACAACTGCTCAATGCTTAGAGAAATCAGGTCTGAGTCGGGTTTGTTTGTCACCAGCCGGGCCAGGTCAGCAATCAAGGGATGGGCGCGGTTCACTTCCAGGATTTTCTTTGGCACTTTGTACTCTTTATCCAGGAAACGGTAAATCCGTTGCATTTCGCGGTTTGCCTCATCTTTGGGCGAAACCAGCCGCACCGGGCTGTCTTTTAACACTTTGGAGGCTCGTACTTCGATGATACGATCTCCCAACGTGGTGACACAACGGCCGATAAAACGGTTAAAGTCAGGTTCGGGAATGGGGGATTCGGCCGTTTCCTCTGGAGTAGTCTCCTCGGTTTGTGGCAATTCCAATTCCGCATTATCAATGTTTTGGAACTTCTTGTTCTGGAACTCACCCAACGAAGGGGCAATGATCGCATCCATCGGGTCTAACCAGTACAACACCTCCAGGTCTCTGGCGCGAAACGGGTCAAGATGTGGGCTGTGGGCAACTGAACGGATGTCATCCCCCAACACGTAATAAATATCGTTTTGCCCTTCCTTCATACGGCCGATATACGTTTCCAACGACACCAACGCCTCCCCCGATTTAGAGGAGCGATAGCGGAATAGGGGCAAAACATCCTCTTTGGCTTCTGGGTCGGTGGCAATCCCCTCTTTGAAGGCACGGCCAAACTCTTGCCAGAAGGTGGCATATTGAACAGCCTCGTTTTCGGCCACCTTCTTTAATTCACGTAGCACCCGCCCTTTAATCGTCTTGCCCAACTGTTTCATCATGCGGTTGTTTTGCACCGTCTCACGGCTCACATTGAGGGGCAAATCCTCAGAATCCACCACCCCGTCCACAAAATTTAACCAGTTGGGTAACAGGTCGGTGCAATACTCCTGAATTAACACATTGTGGGAGTAGAGCATCACCCCTGGGTCTTTACGCGAAGCCAGAAACCCCTTCTCCCGTTTGCTAGGCACAAAAAGCAACGCCCGCACATTCACCGGGGCATCTGAAGAAAAGTGAATGGTGGTTATTGGCTCTTCAAAGTCCAAAGTCATCTGCTGGTAAAACTTTTTGTAATCTTCGGCCGTTACTTCAGAAGCAGATTTGCGCCAGAGGGAGGTTTGTTGGTTAGCCTGTTCATCACCAATAAAAATGGGGTAACGGACAAAATCAGAATGTTTTTTCACAATCTGGCGCAATTTCCAGGGCTGGGCAAACTCCTCGGCATCTTTTTTCAGGGTAATGTGGATTTCAGTGCCACGATCTGCTTTTTCAGCAGGTTGCACCTGGAACTGCTCTCCACCATCAGAAACCCAAACGGCCGCTTCTGTTTCCAGTCTATGGCTACGCGAAACCACTTCCACTTTTTCTGCCACCATAAAAACAGAGTAAAACCCTACCCCAAACTGCCCAATCACATCACCGGGGTCTATCTGCCCTTCACTTAACTTTGCCAAAAACTCCCGCGCCCCTGACTGGGCAATGGTGCCCAGGTTACGCACCAGCTCTTCAGCCGTCATGCCAATACCACTATCTTTAATGATTACCTTTTTCGGCTCACCTTCGGCCGTTTCTGGCATTTCGATGTGAATAGCTAACGGCGCGTCCGGGTCTAGCACCGAGCGATTGGTCAACATCTCAAAGTGCATCCGGGTCATGGCATCCGAAGCGTTGGAAATCAGTTCACGCAAAAAAATGTCCCGTTCCTTGTAAAGGGAGTGAACCAAAATGTGCAGCAGTTGTTTAACTTCTGCCTTAAAGCTGTAGGATGTGCTGTCTCCTGTACTCATAGAACTTTTTTCTCCTATTTTCTATTAGACATTATCGGAATTAAGAAAATTCAACCCCATTGCGTCATGCTGAACGAAGTCCGCGAAGTGAAGCATCCCTTATA
>CAZPEJ010000878.1:0-2163 GCA_964585465.1 uncultured Ardenticatenaceae bacterium | reverse complement strand
GACCAATGGAAGACGCCTCACGCATCACGTGACACGTATGACCACAAACAACACCAAACCCGTCCTGCTCCAGGTCGAACATGTTTCGCTGAATTTTGGGGGAACTGCCGCCCTTGCCGATATTTCTTTTAATGTCCAGGAAGGGGAAATCCGGGCCATCATTGGGCCGAATGGGGCAGGCAAGACCTCCATGTTGAACTGTATCAGTGGGTTTTATCGTCCGCAACGCGGCCGCATTCAATACCAAAATCAAGACCTCACCAAAACCCCCACCCACAAAGTCGCCGAACTGGGCATCGCCCGCACCTTCCAGAACATCGCCCTCTACACCGGCCTCAGCACCCTCGATAACCTCATGGCTGCCCGCCATGTTCACATGAAACAAAACAGCCTGCAAAGTATGATTTATTGGGGGGCTGCCCAACGCGAAGAAATCTACCACCGTGAAGTAGTAGAAGAAATCATAGATTTTTTAGAAATCGCCCACATTCGCAAAGCCATTGTGGGGGCACTCTCTTACGGCTTGCGAAAGCGTGTGGAGCTAGGGCGAGCCTTAGCTCTGGAACCCCAACTGTTGTTACTAGATGAACCAATGGCTGGCATGAATGTGGAAGAAAAAGAGGATATGGCCCGGTTTATCCTGGACATCCACGAACGGCGCGGCACCACCATTGTGTTGATTGAACACGACATGGGGTTAGTGATGGATATTTCCAATCGGGTGGTGGTGCTGGATTTCGGGGTCAAAATTGCAGACGGTTATCCCGACGACATTAAAAACGATGAACATGTCATTCGGGCCTATTTGGGCCAGGAGTGACTAACCAACATGATTTGTGAAAACCTATGAGCGAACCACAAACCATTCCCCAACAATTTTTGCGGCAGGTTCATAAGTATGGCTCCAACAAAGTCGCCTTGCGCCAAAAGGAATTTGGCATCTGGCGCGAATTTGATTGGTTAGCCTCCTATGAGCAGGTGAAAACGTTTGGCCTGGGGTTGATTTGTCTAGGGGTGCAGCGCGGCGACAAAATTTGCACCATTGGCGACAATGACCGGCAATATCTGTGGGGGTATTTGGGGTTGTTGGCGGTGGGTGCCACCCAGGTTGGCATCTACACCGATGCCATTCCCAGTGAGGTGGCATTTATAGCGACTCATAGCGATTCCACCTTTGCGCTGGCAAAAGACCAGGAGCAGTGTGATAAGTTGTTGGAGATTCGGCAGCAGATTCCCCAGATGAAACGGGTGATTTATTGGGAGGATAAGGGGCTGTGGCATTATGATGAACCCTGGCTAATCTCTTTTGAGGAGGTGCAGGCGTTGGGGCGGGAGTTGATGCAGAAGGAGCCAGAACGATTTGAAACGGAGGTGTGGTTGGGGCAGGCCGAGGATACGGCCGTTCTCTGTTACACTTCTGGCACCACCGGGTTACCCAAAGGAGCCATGCTCAGTCACCACAACCTGCTGAGTAATACCCAACTATTTGCCCAGGTAGATGCCCGTTTTGACACCGATAACCATGTCAGCCTGCTGCCATTGGGTTGGATCGCTGAACACGTTTTTGGCATTGCCCCTCACGTCTGTTTTGGCATGATGATGAACTTTCCCGAAGAGCCGGAGACTGTGCGCGAAAACGTGCGCGAAATTGCCCCACAAAGCATTGTGTATAACCCCCGTCTATGGGACAGCCTGGTAGGCACGGTGCAGGTGCGAGTGAACGACTCCTCCTGGATCAACCGCAAATTGTATGAGTGGTTTTTGCCGGTGGGGTATCGTGTCGCAGACAAACGGTTTAACAAAGAACCTATTCCGCCAGCCCTGCAACTGGCTTACAAGGTAGCCGACCTGGCTGTTTTTGCCCCGCTGCGCGACAAATTGGGACTGTCTCGCATTCGTGCCGCCTATACCGCCGGTTCGGCTCTCAGCCCCGATGCGATGCGTTTTTTCCATGCGCTGGGCATTAACCTGAAGCAGGTATATGGCTCAACAGAGGTAACGGGTGGGTTGACGATTCATTACAATGGTGACATCAAGTTTGCCAGCATTGGCAAACCCGTTCCGGGGTGTGAGGTGAAAATTTCACCAGAAGGAGAGATTTTGCTGACGGGCCCGACGTTGTTTCAGGGGTATTACAAAAACCCGGAAGCGACTCTAAGTGCC
>CAZPEJ010000877.1:0-2166 GCA_964585465.1 uncultured Ardenticatenaceae bacterium | reverse complement strand
GGTGTCTTATGAGGAGGCGTGGCACATTACCAAAAATGTGATTGCTGAACTGGCGGACAAAATCCCGGCCGATGAACTGGCAGGGGCTTATCAATGGTCGGGGATGGCAGCCAGCACATTGGGAGATTTTGAAACGGCTCTGGCCCATTTGCACAAAGCTGAAGAGTTGTGTGGGGTGTCGAAAAATAACGGCCGTTTAGCCCTTGTTTTGGAAGCGACTGCTTATGTCTACTATGCCCAAGACCAGCTAGAACAGGCGTTACCCTTCATGAAACGGAGTGTTGACCTGTCGCGCACCTTTAGCACGGCTCACAATGTGGCTTCTGCCCTCAATAACGTGGCATTGGTGCAATTTAAGCTGGGCCAGGCACAACCCGCTCTGGAAACGTTTAACGAAGCCATTGACCTGCTGCGCGAAATTAGCCTGAAGGATGTAGGGCAGGCGTTGGGAAACCGGGCCGAGATTTTGACCTATCTGGGGCAATTTGAGGCTGCCGAGGCTGATTTTGAGGAGGCTATTTCGCTGTTTGAGGCGGCCAACACAGACGACGAAGGTACCATGATTGAGGTGCATTTGTTGTGGGGGTATGAGTATTGCAGTCCGTTGGGCCAGTGGCAGGCAGCGCGAGAACATTTTGCCCAGGTGCAGTCGTTAATGGCAACCCGGCCGGACGAATATCTGGATGTGGAACAAAAAGTGCGGCTGTTGTTGGGGCTGGGGCAGGTGGCAATCGGGGAAGGGGAGAAGGAAACGGCCGTTTCCCTTTTGGCTGAAGCCGTTTCTTTAATGCAGGAACGTTCGCTGGCCTGGTGGCTGCCGGTGGGTTTTTATTTTCAGGGGTTGCTGCAAAAACAGCTAGGGAACTATGAACAGGCAAAGGGGCGGTTTTATGACGCGCTGGAAGCCATTGTGCATAATGGCAACCCTGATTACCTGCCTCTGGTCTGGTGGGAAATTGCCCAATTAGAACAGGGAGAAACCCAACAAGAAGCGGCTTGGAACTGCCTGAAAACGGCCGAATCGCAATCCCGTTATCTGGACCGGGTACACTGTTATCAACGGGCTGGCACTTTGCTGGTTAACACCCCCGACCCCTATTGGCAGCAAATTGGGGCTGCCTACCTTGCAATGCTCACAGAGGGTGTAAACTGATATTTTTAGTGAGATTGGAGATTAGAGATTGGAGATTCGCCAGCCTCCAATCCCTAATCTTTTTTCTGGCAAAGCAGTGAACAAATAGAGGTTAGCCGCCAGGCATCCACCGCCCTTTTGTGGTTCTTCCACCCAAAGTGCCAGCAAATTCATCAAAATTATCCTGATTTAATCCCTGCAATAAAGCACTTTCCTGTAAGGTGAGGTCGTAACCAGATAGAGCGGTTTGTGGGTTGTTAAACAGTTGGTTGCGGAATGTTTCATCTTCAACAGCGCGTTGAATAATTTGTTTTACAACAGCTTCGGACATGGTATTTGCTCCTTATGATTTACCTATAAAATTGCACATATTCCAGTATGAAGGGTTGCCTGATATTTGTCAACTAATCTGGTTTACACCTGCAAAGCAGTCACCTTGACATGGGGGATTGACACGCTATAATCTGCCAAGTTGACAAGAGGAGATGCGGCTATGGTGAAGTGGTATCATGCGTGCTTCCCAAGCACTCGTCACCGGTTCGAATCCGGTTAGCCGCTCTAACTGATGAACAAACAAAAACGGCCGATTTCGGCCGTTTTTTTGTTTCCTCCTCCCGTCATATAATTAGTGGTATTATTTTAATGAGTGTCGCGCAGAGGCGCGGAGGCGCAGAGCCAAACCCCCTGCCCACTGTCCACCGTTCACTGTTTACTGTCCACTGTTCACCGTTCACTGTTCACTGTCCACTACAAACCCATGACCCCACTTCAATTTGTGCAAAAATGGAGCAAAATCCAGGTTAAAGAAACCACAGCCGCCCAGAGCCACTTTAATGATGTGTGTGCATTGATAGGCCACGAGCCACCCCTGAAAGCAGATCACAAAGGGGAGTTTTTCACCTTCGAGGCGGCGACTGCCAAAGCCAGCGGGCAGAAGGGGCGGGCCGATGTGTGGTACAGGGGCAAGTTCATTTGGGAGTACAAAGGCCCCCACGCCAACCTGGACAAAGCGTACCACCAACTGCTGCTTTACC
>CAZPEJ010000876.1:0-2177 GCA_964585465.1 uncultured Ardenticatenaceae bacterium | reverse complement strand
GGGTGGCGGTGGGGCAGCCAACGGCGAGGTGTTCGGCAATGGTGCGGGAAAAGAGGAAGATGTCTTGTTCGATAATGGAGATTTGTTGGCGCAAAGCTGCCAGATGCCAATCGCGCACGTCCCGGTTGTCAATTAAAATACGGCCGTTTCTGACCCCATTTTCCGCTGTGACATCGTAGGTGCGGTTAATCAGCTTTGCCAGACTGCTCTTGCCTGCGCCTGTTTGCCCCACAATTGCCACTGTTTGCCCTGGTTTGACGGTGAAAGAGATGTTTTGTAAGACATCTACCCCTGGCACATAACCGAACGAAACATTTTCAAATTGAATAGCCCCAGCCATACGGCCGTTATACCCGGCCGCGTTTTCATCCAGGTTGGTTTCCATTTTCATAATTGCCAGCACCCGCCGCGCCCCGGCCAACCCCAACGAAAGGCGGGAGTAAGCCACCAGGGAGATGAAGGTGGGAAAACCAAACAAAGCCAACAGTCCCATGTAGGCGACCACATCCCCCACATTTAGTTGCCCGGCGCGGTAGAGAAGCAGGGCATGGGTAAAACCAATCGCTTGAGTCAGCCCCAAAAAGAGCAGGGGTAAAAAACGGGCTTCAATTTTGCCTTGTTCGACGGCTTCATTGCGGTAACGGCTGGCATGGTTGCCAAACAGGGAAATTTCTTGGGATTCCTGGGCACTGCTTTTGACCATTTCGATGCCGTCAATGGCTTCTGCCAGGCGGCTGTTCATGGTGCCAAAGGCGCGGCGCACCCGGTCGGAAACGGGGTTTAGCTGGCGTAGGTAGCGGCGTAAGGCCCAGACATAAGCGGCGGTAAAAAACAGGGGGGCGAGCAACAGTTGGGGGTGGTATTGGGGTGAAAAAATGATGGGCATGAGGATAAAGTTGGCAGACCCCACCACCATGTTGATGCCGGGATACATCATCAGGTTCATTTCGTGGACATCGTTGGTGGCGCGGGCCATGGTGTCGCCGACGGGTTGCAAATCGTGGAAGGTCATGCTTTTGCCCAATAAGCTGATGTACAACTCTTCGCGGATGTCTCGTTCTAACCGTTCCCCTAGAACGGAGCTAGAAAAGTTGCGCCCCAGTTGTAATACGGCACGAACGGATTGGCTGATGATGATGGTCACGGCGGCTATGCCGATGACGCGGGTGTCGGGTGGGGAGGCCAGGACGGCGTTAAAGGCCCGGCCGGTGAAAATGGGAATAACGGCCGCTAATGCTGCATTCCCAAATGCCCCAATCAACATTAACACGATTAACAATTTGTGGCGCAACACATGGGACAATACCCATCGGTTTGGGCTGCTTTGTTCAGAGGTATAGGTGGTCTTGATAACAAATTCGTTCATTTGGGTTTCAGGTTTCGGGTTTCAGGTTTCAAGTTTCAGGTTTGCCCTTCCTACTCTCCCTTTGTCAACCGACTGGTGTGTAATACGGTGTAAATGGGGCTAGACGGCCGTAATTGGCTTTCGACGAGGTGAATGGCGGTTATGGGCACGGGTAACGGTTTTACAGTGACCTGCCATTGGCTGCCGTCTAGCCGTGCCTTTTCGTTGACTCGCCCCAGGGTGAGATGGGCATGAAAGGGTTTTTCTGGCTGCCAGCCGAGTTGGATAACGGCCGTTTCCAGGTTTGTTTGTAGCAAAAACAGGGGGTGAGGTGTCGGTTCAGGGGAGTGTGTTAGCCCTACCCAAATGACACGGGGTTTGCGCAAGTTGGGGAAACAACCCAATACGCTTAATTGCATGTCGCAAGGGGGGTATTGCCCCGCCAGGCGATCTAGTTCATCTATCAAGGCGGGGAGTTTGGAAACGGCCGTTTCGCCTAGAAAACGTAAGGTCAGGTGCAACTGCTCCGGTTTCACCCAGCGCACTGTGCCGGGTGGCACCAGCCTGTTTAACACCTGGCTTACCCGTGCCAACTCGGTTTTGACGGCTTGTGGTAGCTGAATGGCGATAAAGGTGCGGGTGGTTTTCATGATCGTTTGGTAGTTGTTACATTTTGTGTATTGCTTGTACAGTGCTATTGTCAATCGGAAGTGATAAATCGTCAATTGTTCGTATGGGTACGAATGGGCGGGGCTAAAGCCGCCGCGTTATGGGGGGGGCGGGGCTAAAGCCGCCGCCCTATAAACGACGCTGGCCGGAGGCCAGCTTTTGT
>CAZPEJ010000875.1:0-2182 GCA_964585465.1 uncultured Ardenticatenaceae bacterium | reverse complement strand
GCTGCTTTGGGTATAGTTAGCTGGTAAGGGGTGGCGAGATTGAATTTAGGAATGAAAATTAAACAACTTATAGAACTGAGATTGGAGATTGGAGGTTGGAGATTGAACCAACCTCCAATCTCCAATCTCTTATCGGTTATTTAATCCGCGTTCCTTGGCCAATCTGCCAATACAACCATGGAAAAAAGCGAATACCAAACGATGTACCAGGTGGAAGACCACCACTGGTGGTACATCGGAATGCAACAAATCACCACCAATTTAATTTCTAGCCTGCTCCGGGGACACAATACTCTTTCGATTTTGGATGCTGGATGTGGGACAGGGGCGGCAATGAAATACATGGGCAAATTCGGCCGTGTTACCGGGCTGGACTTGTTTCCGGTTGCTCTGGAGTTTTGCCAACAGCGTGGTCTTACCCATCTGACTCAGGCGACTGTGACCCATTTGCCGTTTGGGGATGGGACGTTTGATTTAGTGACTTCTTTTGATGTGTTGTATCATCGCACCATAGGGGATTATCGGGATGCAGTGGCAGATTTTTACCGGGTCTTAAAACCAGGGGGGTATGTTTTTTTGCGCCTACCTGCCTATAACTGGCTCAGAGGGCATCATGACGAAGTGGTTTACACCGTCCACCGTTTTCACGCCGCAGAGATACAAGAAACGTTACAAACGGCCGGTTTTACCATTGAAAAAATCTCCTATGCCAATACCTTCTTGTTCCCCCTGGCTTTAGGGAAACGGGCGGCTGAACGCCTTTTCCCACCTGAAGGTTCTACATCGGATGTTCGACCCAACCCACCCTGGCAAGATAAATTATTGGCCCAATTTTTGTTTGCAGAAGCCAGATGGCTGAAACGGTTTAATTTACCATTTGGTTTAACGTTAATTGCGATGGGGAGAAAGGCATGAATGCAAAAAAGATGAGTATTTCCGCGTTTTTTCCGGCATATAACGACGCGGGCACCATTCCCAGCATGGTTTTAACGGTTTTGTTAACTCTGCGGGAGGTGGCGGACGATTACGAGGTGTTGGTGGTTAACGATGGCAGCCAGGATCATACCCCGCAACTGTTGGATGAACTGGCGCAAAAGTACCCCAACGAAGTACGCATTATTCACCATGTCAAAAATCGGGGGTATGGTGGCGCGTTGCGCTCTGGGTTTGCCAACGCCAGCAAGGAGTGGATTTTTTACACGGATGGGGATGCCCAGTATGATGCGCGTGAGCTAAAAAAGTTGGTGGAACTGGCAAATGACCAGGTGGATTTTATTAACGGCTGGAAAATTGAACGAAATGACCCATTACATCGGATTATTATCGGCCGTTTGTATCAATACTTCGTGAAACTATCCTTTGGCCTGCCCCTGAAAGACGTAGATTGTGATTTTCGCCTCATGCGCCGGTCGGTTTTTGACAAAGTACACCTGGAGTCTGACAGCGGTGTAATTTGTGTAGAACTGATGAAAAAAGTAACCGATCACGGCTTCCGCATGGTCGAGACACCTGTTCACCACTTTCACCGCGCCTATGGCAAGTCGCAATTTTTTAACTACCCCCGCCTCATTCGTGTGGCCCGCGATTTGGGCAAACTGTGGTGGCGGCTGGTGGTGAAGAAGGAGCATTTGCAGAAATCAAGAGAGCAGTATCCGGTGGATAGTGAGCAGTATTCAGTGAACAGTGAACAGTGAACAGTGGACAGTGAACAGTGAACTGAGAACTGTTTACTGTCCACTGTTCACTTCTCCCCTATGCCAACCATACAACCACCATTTCACGATTATTTTAACGGCCGTAAAGTCCTTATCACCGGTGGGTTGGGGTTTATTGGCTCCAATCTGGCCTGCCATCTGGTCAACTACGGCGCAGAGGTATTGCTGGTAGATTCGCTCATTCCTGAATATGGCGGCAACATCTTCAACGTGGCCCCGATTCAGGATAAAGTCCGTATCAACATCGCCGACATCCGCGACGAACACGGATTACGCTATCTGGTGCGCGGGCAACAGGTCATTTTTAACCTGGCTGGTCAAGTGAGCCACACCGACAGCATGAAAAACCCCTATACTGACCTGGAAATCAACGCCCGCAGTCAACTTTCCTTGTTAGAGGCGTGCCGCCATGGCAACCCCCAGGCCAAAATTATTTTTGCCTGCACCCGCCAGATTTATGGCAGACC
>CAZPEJ010000874.1:0-2183 GCA_964585465.1 uncultured Ardenticatenaceae bacterium | reverse complement strand
TGATTTTTTTTGGCCTGTGGGGAGCCACGTTTAACGTTTTTACGCCAGCGATGGCCCTGGGGGCGGTTATTTGGATGTCGAGTGATGTTTGGAGGTGGGCAGATCAGGAGTCACGGCTGGGGGGGAGATATACACCGGCATGGGTAGATCGTATCGTTTTTTGGTTAGAGCGTAGTCAACGAATATCCGCTTATATTGCCGGATTTTTAGTAGTGGGCGGTGTACCTCAATTTCGCGAGGAATATATTATTGTGGTTAGTGCCTTTCTAATGGATGGGATTGACACCTGGTTTCAACTACGGGCAACGGCCGCACGGAAAGCGGCCGTATTATTTATTACCGAACTGTGTAAGAACACCCTGCTTTTCAAGGGACTTGACAGCGCCGGTCTGGATAAGATCGGTGAGTTGGTAACTCAGAAATCGTTCGGGGCCGGGGAAATTATTTTGCGGCAGGGGGAAGAAGGCGACACGATGTTTGTCGTTTTGGAGGGTAAAGCCACTGCCATCCTGGAAGATGGAACTGTTTTGGAACATTTGTCACCTGGGGACATAGCAGGAGAAATGAGCTTATTGAGTGGAGCGCAGCGTAATGCCAACGTACAGGCGGAAACGGATGTCAAGATAGGGCTAATTAAACGTGAAAGATTCTTATCTTTGATTGATCAGGAACCCCTTCTTTATGACGCGGTTTGGCGCAGCTTTGCCGCACGCACCATAAATTTACATAAGCAGGCTCAATTTGCATCAATTCCACTTGATCAGGCAGGACGTCTGGAATGGATACAACGTGGACAATTAATATCGCTTGCTGCAGACGAAATAATTAAACCACAGGATGGTGACGTTATGCTCGTAGTTACTGGTGCCGTAGAGCACAAAAATGAACGATCTAAAGCCCCAGCTCTTTTCCCAAGTTCCACTGGCGAAACCTTCCAAGGTGCTGCATCCGTTTCTGTGGTTTTGCTGTTAACGGGGCCTAACCCTTAGAAATTATGAAATAGGAACCGGCGCTTCCCCCAGGACCAGCAGATTGACCCGATGTTTCTAATCCTTTCAATCTGCGAAATCTTTGATAACAAACAAAAGAGCAATACCATGCCCCCAACCAAACCCACCATCATCCACGAACCCGCCCAACCCTTCGAGCAAACCATCGACCTGCCCGGCGGGCGCACCCGCTGGAAAACCCTGCTCAGCGCCGACCGCACCCCCACCAATGCCATGACCGTCGGCATTACGGAAATCGAACCCGGTCAGGCCAACGAAATCTTCCTGCACCAGCACGCCCAGCCAGAGGTGTACACCATTTTGGCGGGCCACGGCGTGGTCCAAATTTCCGGCGAGGAATACGCCTTGCAGCCCGGATCGCTGGTGTTCATCCCCGGCGACGCCCCACACGGGCTGTGCAACACTGGCAGCGAGGTGCTGCGCCTGCTATACGTCTTTGCCGTCGATTCGCTGGATCAGGTGGTGTACAAGCTGCCATAATCTGCCCACCCGTAAACGGGCGGGCTAGCTATGGAAGCCCTCCGGGCTTTTCACAACTAGCCGGGGTATTCATGCCCCGGCGGATCACGCCCGCGAGAATGAAGCGGTTGGTGGTAGAATACGGCCGTAAACCAAGATAATTGGCGTAAACGAACTTGGACGGGTTTTCAATCTTCAAGCATGGTGTGAACAATGAAATTTCACTGGCAAGAATACTTGTCTGGCGACATCTCAGAGGCTCTCAAAATTCTGGAAAATTTTTGGATTCACGTAAAAATTGAGCGCCAAGATGAACACTGGCTTGTATGGGGAGGTGATCAAGTCATACTTTCATGCAAAACACAATCTGAAGCCGAAGCGTTCGTTTTAGGAATGGCCATCAGTTACGCAACACTCCCTGAAAATTTACAAGACGAAATCAGAAAAGCGTTTTCCCCCTAGTAAAAAAGCACCAGCCCCAGGCACTTTTTTACATTTCGCAATTTCCCGCCCTCCGGTACAATGAATACACTGAACCGTATCGCGTAATTGAGTAATTGGTTCCCACATGAAACTTGCCAATTACTCAATTACCAAATTACCCAATTACCCGACTACAACCCACTATGACCCTACTGACCGGCGGCGAAGCTGTTGTCAAAACATTAATCGCCCACAACATCCACACCCTGTTTGGCCTGCCTGGCGTGCAAA
>CAZPEJ010000873.1:0-2184 GCA_964585465.1 uncultured Ardenticatenaceae bacterium | reverse complement strand
TTGGGGAATCCGTGTTCATCTGTTTTATCCGTTTCATCTGTGGTTAATTCCCTCGCCGATGGTCAATCTCCACACGCCCGCACCCCATTTTCAAACAGCCGCAAGCCCAACATGCCGGTCTCGCCGCGCTGCCAGCGGGGGTGCTGCCAGGGGAAAATGTGATCCTCCGGGTGGGGCATTAACCCCAAAACGTTTCCGGCCGGGTTACACAGCCCGGCAATGTTGCAGGCCGAGCCGTTTGGATTAGCTGGATAAACAACAGGGGATGACAAATCGGCCGAATCGGCGTAGGCGAGGGCGTGAAGGTTTTGCGCCAGTAAGTGGGCCATGACAGAATCATCAGCCGCCAGCAGTCGCCCTTCCCCATGGGCCACCGGGCAGTAAATCCATTCAGCCAGCCCTTTGGTAAAAAGGCATGGGCTGTGGGGGTTGTTTTGTAAATACACCCATCGGCACTCAAAATGGCCCGATTCGTTAAAGGTTAAGGTGGTGGAACGGGTGGCGGACGGCACACCAGGCAACACCCCAGCTTTGACCAATGCCTGAAAGCCGTTGCAAATGCCCAACACAGGACGGCCGTTTGCCACAAATTGTTCCATCTGCTCCCCCAACCGCTGGCGCAAATCCAATGCCCACAATACCCCTGCCCCCAAATCATCCCCATACGAAAAACCGCCCGGCAACACCAACATATGATAATCCGCCAGTTTGCGTTCCCCGGTTCGTAACTGATTCACATGCACAATTTCTGGCAGCCCCCCCGCCAACTGGCAGGCCAGAACGGCATCCCGGTCGCGGTTGCTGCCATTGGCGTGCAAAATCAATACCTTTGGTTTGCGCCGATGGGTCACAGACGGGGATGGGTGGGGTTGATCGGTGGCCGGGGGGGGTTGGGGCAACGGCCGTTTTCCACTCTCCACATGCCCCCGCCACGCCTGCTCCAACGCTGCCACCTTCACCGCCACCAGAGGCCCGGCAACGGAATTGCCATGAATACGTAAGGTATCACCCCCCACCACCCCAATACATTCGTGTGGGTGCCCGGCCAGGGCTGCCCGAAAGTGGGGGGCATCTTCTGGGCGCACTTCTACTAAAAAACGGCTGAGGGTTTCGCCAAACAAAATCGCTTCGTCCGAGGAGTAAGCCCAATACGCATCGCGGGGGGCATAACGCAGTTGCACCTCCGCCCCCACCCGCCCGGCAATACACATTTCTGCCAGAGCAACGGCCGTTCCTCCCTCGGCACAATCGTGGCACGCCTGCACCCAACCAGCCTGCATGGCCCGATGCAAGGCTCGGAAACGCTCTAACGCCTGGGGCACGGGGCGTGGCACAAATTGATGTTGCGGTTGAATCTCCCCTCCCACCAGGCCAAAGTGGCTGCCACCCAATTCTGGCCGACTTTCCCCCACCATAAACAAAAAGTTGCCAGCCTGTTTCAAATCCATAGTCACCGCTTTTTGCACGTTGGGCACGATTCCCAGAGCTGAAATGAGCAGGGTGCCAGGGATGGCATGTTTACGGCCGTCTGCGCCAGTATATTCGTTATTCAGGCTGTCTTTGCCAGAGATGAACGGTGTGCCATAAAAAACGGCCGCATCATGGCACCCCTGGGCGCAGCGCACCAACGCCCCCAGGCGGTCGGGCAGGTTGGGGTTGCCCCAGCAAAAGTTATCCAAAATCGCTATCTGGTCAGGGTCAGCCCCCACGGCGACGGCGTTACGAATCGCCTCGTCAATGGCTGCCCAGGCCATGTAATAGGGGTCGAGTTCGCCATAGGCTGGGCAGATGCCATTGGACAGGGCAACCCCTTTTTGCAAGTGGTTGGTTAATTGGGCATCCAAAGGCAACAACACAGCGGCATCTCCTGGGCCATGATTTGCCCGCCCAACCAGGGGTTTAACGGCCGTTCCCCCCTGTACCTCGTGGTCATACCGGCGAATCACCTCTTCCTTGCTGCGAATGGTGGGATGGGAAAGCAAGGCGAGGAGCGCGGAGCGCGGAGCAACTTCTCCCTTCTCCCTTCGCCCTTCACCCTTCTCCCTTCGCTCTTCTCCCTTCAGTTCCCACACAGCCTGCAACCGCCGGGTGGGAATGCCTTCGTGCAAAAAGGTCATGTCCAGGTGGCCTACTAATTGATCGCCGTAAAAAAGGTGCAAACGGCCGTCCCCAGTGAAATGCCCC
>CAZPEJ010000872.1:0-2188 GCA_964585465.1 uncultured Ardenticatenaceae bacterium | reverse complement strand
GCGATTTGGAAATCGCGGCTACAGGCGAAAAGCGCGATTTGGAAATCGCGGCTACAAGCGAAGAACGCGATTTGGAAATCGCGGCTACTCTAGTTGGTTTAATAAATCATCTAATGAAGCATTTCTTTCTTTTCGCAGGGCTTCTACTGTGTCTTTCATGGCCTGGCTGATGAGGTTGCTGGTTGACTCTACTTCTTTCATGGTCACTTTGTCTTGTAAATAGAGGTGGGCAAAACCATTACTAATCGCCAGCGTCCGTTGGATATAGGCAGCATAGGCGGCATTGGCAACCCCAATATCGGCCAAAACTTTTTTGTTGTCGCGCACGGGGCCACCATAAACGGCCCCGGTGATCATGCTGACAATGGCAAACAAGGCGGCCAGGATGGTGCTGCTGCTATCTTGTTGCAAGGCAAAGACCAGGGCGGCCAGTAGCAGCCCAAACCCAGACAAAAATGCCAACCCTGAAGCCCGTTGACGAGCCACGATGCCAGTGTGAATGGTGTTGATAGATTTGCGCCACATGGTGTGGATTTGTTCGTTGGCATCACGTAGGGGTTGTTGAAATGTCTCTTCCAGGCGGGCTTCTAGTTCGGCGGGAGTGAGCAGACTGTTCATTTCGGAGCGCAGCAGGCGGCACTGGGCGATGGGCAGGTGGTGGTCAATTTCGTATTGGCGCAGGCGTTGGTTGGCACGGTTGAGATTACGGCCGTTACTTTCGATGATTAAACCAGCCAAAATGCCGGTCATCCGTTCATCCTGGGCATAATTCAAGGCTTGCTGAATCAAATAATCGGTTAGCAGGTAACGATTCTGGGGGTGTTGCAGTTCGCTACGTGGGGGTTGAACGGCCGTCATAAAAGCTGTCATATCAAGGTGTTCGCGGGATAGTCCCTGCTTTTTCAGTTGGCTTAACAAGTGCAATGTTTTCTCGTGCCAGGTGACGGAGGTTTTGGTTTTGTAGATGGCATGGGCGATGACAGCCCGCAGGTGAGGGTCGTTGTTTTCTATCAGGGCCTGGAACAGGATGGGGATGGTGTCGTTGAGGGGGATATGTTGCATTTTGTGGGCAACGGCCGTTTGGACGGAGACGTTTTCATCGTGCAGCAGCCGTTCTGCTAGTTGTTGCAGTTGAGTGGGTGAGACGTTATTGGGGTTAATAACAGAGACAGCAAAAACGCGGATGAGGGTATCTTGCCCTAAAGGTATGGTGCTGTGCAGCAAACTTTCTGTGTCTCCGTTCGCTCCTTGCTGGCGCAACTCACGTAAGCGACGAATTGTATCATCATGGGGTTTGGGTAGACCGTGATAAACGTCGAAGTCTACCAGTGACATCAATTCGGCAAAATTTGTGAGGGTTTCGACCATGAAAGTTCCTACCGGGAAGGGTTTAGGAGGGTAATTGTATCAAGAAACGGCCGAAAGCCAGAAGAAGCGCGATTGGAAAATCGCGGTTACACGTAGGCGCGGTATCCTTACCGCAAAAGGCGCGATTGGGAAATCGCGGCGACTCATTGTGTTTACAAGCCCATGCACTTCCGGGCTTTGCGAAGCAGGGTGACAAGCGGTAACAAATCTTCTAATACGGCCGTTTGTTTTACAAATTCGGTGAGCATCATTTTGTAATCAAAGGTTTGTCCGTTTCGTTCTACTGGTTTGCCCAGGATCACAACCTTTTGTACACCGCTGCGTTGGAACCTTTCTTCTATAGCTTCGGGGTGTTGAGTTGTGTAGGTTTCTAATAAAGGCCAGGGCAGCATATCCTCAATTTCCACATCCCAGCTTTTACCACTTTTGTCTTTGTAATCGGGGCGTTCCAGATGGAAAAAGTGGCGGTTTTTTTGTGCGCCAAAACGTTGCATGGCTTCGGCGGCTACTGCTCCTGGTTCGTCTCCATCCAACATCACCACAAACCGAATGCCTTGCCCTTCCAATGATTGTAACAAACCAAAGTCGGGGGCGAATTTTTTGGTGCCACGCCCGGCAATAATACGCACCTGCCCACCTTGCAACAGGTCTATACCCTGGGACTGGTGCAGTTTTTGGGCAGCCAGTTCCAAATAAACCTTATCGCTCAATCCTTCTACCAGAATGTTATATTTGCCAATATCGGCTAAACGGCCGTACCAGGCAGCCTGAAAAGCCTGCGCGACTTCGACTTCGCTACCCGTCACAGCGGCAGGGTCGG
>CAZPEJ010000871.1:0-2194 GCA_964585465.1 uncultured Ardenticatenaceae bacterium | reverse complement strand
TGCACCTCAATTGGGGCATGAACTGGTGAAACGTATCAATTTGTTTCCCGCAGAGGTGGAGCATCCTCGTTCGCAGACATTGTATTACAAGGTGCAGTTGGGACCACTCCAACGATTGGAACGGCCGATTGTTAGCCTGCGCTGGCGGCGAATTACATTTATTCACACCACCTGGGATCGTTTTCAAGATGCGACTGAAATCAATGATTTGTTCGCCGACGGAGGGGCGTATGTGGACAGATTGTACGCCACACTCAAAGAGCGCGGTTTTCCGGTAGAGCGCAACTATCGGGTACGGGAGGCAGGGGAGCAGTACCAGGTGCCATTAGCTATTTGGGGGCCAAACGGCCGCTTTCACATTACACACCCACCACAAACCGAAGGGGAGGTAAACCAATTGATCACACTTATTGAAGAAAAAACGGCCGAAAAAACCGGCCTGTTTTCCTTTATTCAGCCAATTCGTAACCGTGAACAGCCATAATAACGGTATTGATTGTGTTCGTTCATGGCAAAAAAGCGTTTTGTACCGAAACGGCTGCTTCTTCATATGCACCGTCTAGTTAGCGACATAGATGATCTTCTACCAGATGCCCCCTTTGCAAGAGTTGGTGGGAGTTTATTATTGATGGTTGGGCTACCCGGCACTGGTAAATCCTCTGTAGTGGAGAACTTGCGGCTCATTACCCCTTGCTCGGTCGTCAGCACAGACAGTATTCGGTTGCATGTCCGCCGTCAACCCACCTATACCGCCGCCGAAATGATGTTGGTGTATGAAGTGTGTTACGCCATCATCGAGTTACGGCTGAAAAAAGGGCAACGGGTGGTGTTCGATGCCACCAACTATCTGGCTGCCCGGCGCGAGCATGTCACCCGACTGGCCCGTCGTTGTGGTGCGCCAACGGCCGTTTGTTATGTTCAAGCCTCCCAAGAAATCATTCGCCAAAGATTGCTGCAACGCTCTGGTATTGGTCGGCGTTCAGGTGACTTGTCAGATGCCGACTGGTCTGTGTATAAATGGATGGTAGAGGCGCAAGAACCAGTGGTCGAAGAACACCTCATCCTCGACACCACCGTCACCGCGCCCGCCGAGTTGGCAAAAAAATTAAGCAGCTATTGGCTCGATGTGGAGGCCCGTGCCGCAAGCGACCTTGATCTACAATCCCCTAGCTGGGCAAATAAATTTAGCCAGGCCAATTCAACAGATCGCTGATCTGTGGCAACGGGATGGCTGGGTTGTGACCATTCAGCCTACCCAGGCGGCCGGTCATGCCACCCAACTGGCCCAAACAGCCGCCCAAAACGGGCACCGGTTGGTGCTGGCAGCGGGTGGAGATGGCACGCTGGGCGAAGTTGCCAATGGGCTGGTTGGAACTGAAACGGTATTGGCTCCCTTGCCAATGGGTACTGGTAATTCCTTTGCCAGGGAGTTATGTTTGCCCTGTCCTACTTTGCAACAGCCGTTGCGTATTTTAGAAGCAGCCCAAACATTAAAAGCAGGAAAAGTGCAACAAATGGATATGGGGCGATTGCCAAACGGCCGTCATTGGCTGTTGTGGGCCGGGGTGGGAGCGGATAGTTACGTGGTGGAGCAGATTGAACCGCGCCCGCTCTGGTCGAAGCAGTTAGGTCGGCTGGGGTATGCCATTCAATCTTTAAGCGTGGCCCCAGGGTTTCGCCCCATGCAGGCCAGTGTGGAGATAGACGGCCGTTTATTTGAAGATGAGTTTATCCTGGTTATAATCAGCAATTGTCGGTTGTACGCAGGTGGACAGGTCATTCTCAGCCCACAGGCACGGCTGGATGATGGGATGTGGGAAGTGTGGCTGTTTCGTGGCAAAACGGTAGCTGACGTGTTTCACCATCTGATCCAGGCCATGCGCGGCAAACATTTGTATGACCGGAAAACAACGATGATAAACGGCCGTTTCGTCACCATTCATACCACCCCTACCATGCCCTGCCAGACAGACGGCGACCCAACGGGCAGAACACCCTTTACCAGCGAACTTCGGCCCAGAGCCTTGCACCTGTTAGTTCCCCCCACCGCTCCTCCCGACCTCTTTAGTCGGCCGGGGCAATCCTTGTAACTGTGACAGTACTACAATCCTCAGTTGCGCTTTAGTTGGCTTGATATACACCTTTTGAGCAGGAGGCATCGTGAAAATAAAAGTTGATTACCGTTATGTATTGT
>CAZPEJ010000870.1:0-2202 GCA_964585465.1 uncultured Ardenticatenaceae bacterium | reverse complement strand
CCGGCCAACCACAAAGAAAGCAGCCCCCAGGCCATTAACGCCATCAAACAAGCCCAACGGATCAACCGCGCAGTGGGTAATCATCGGCAAATTGGATTGTGCGAGTTCAATGTAGGTCTCATTTATCTGCATTGGGGGGATTGTTTGGGGGCCAGCCAACAATTTGCCGAGGCGCGGCGACAGTGGGGTTTTGCCGACGAAACGGCCGGTATTTGCCTGTCCCACTTTGCCGAGGGGCGCGCCTACCATCACGCTTATCATTACGAAACAGCCATGACCTGTTACAGCAAAGCGGAACAAACTATCGGCCGTATCCCATTCACCCCACCCTCTGACGCAACTGGCAGCTTCATTGTGGCGTTAAATGAAACCCTGAAAATGACCCAGGAGGAGTTACGCAAGGCCATGTGGGCATTGAGTGATGAACGACGCAACCCAGAAGAAACCACCTCTCACCAGGAGCAAACCACCTCGCAAGAGCAAACCACTTCGCAAGAGCAAACCACCACCCAGGAGCAAAATACTCCGGCGCAGCCAATGACACCACCCACAACGGCCGATTCCCCCCCACAACCGCCGCCGCCAGCCCCGGCCCCCATCATCAACCCCACCGCCCAACCAGAAGAACAAGAAAGCCCAGTGCCAGGGCACAGCAAGGATAACCAGGAGTATGCCTGGTACCAGGTTTCTCAAATTAACAACGCCTTATTCCCCAAAATCCCAGCAGGGGCCTGGCTGCTGGTGCAAACCCGCCAGGAGGATAGTATGGTGCAACCCGGCGGGGCTATTGTGGTTTTGGTTGACAGCGAGATAAAGGATGGTATCCTGGTCACACCACAACGTCCACAACGCCCTTTCCAACGCATTTATTTGGGCAAGTGGGACGACGAACCTCAGAATTTTATCCGGCCTACCAGGGGACATATCTCACTTTCACCTGCCATGCAGCATATTCCGGTTTCACCGACCGCTATTTTGGGGATTGTGCGAGGGGTGTGGCTGGAATCGGCCGTTGCCGGGTGGACAACAGATTGATGGCTGATAGCTGACAGCTGACAGCTTTTCCCAGGAGTGATATGGGCAAACACATCTTGGTTATTGGTGCAACATTGTTAGACATTAAGGGTAAACCCGCCGCCGGATTGGAGCCAGGTACTTCTAATCCTGCTGCTATTCGTTTCACACGCGGGGGCACGGCCCGTAATGTGGCGGAAAATTTGGGGCGGTTGGGGGCAGAGGTGATGTTGATTTCGGCCGTTGGGGATGATTACGCCGGGGAGCAACTGGTGGCACAAACGGCCGAATCTGGGGCGCATGTAGATTATATTCTCCGTTTGCGCGGGCAAGACAGTGGCTCCTACATCGCCGTGTTGGAAGAAAATGGCTCCCTCTCCGTTGCAATGGACGATACCAGGGTGATGGAGCAGATAACCCCCCAATACCTGAATCAAAACCGCAGCCTGTTTCGGGATGCCAGCATGATTATGATAGATGGCAGTTTGACGGTGGGGGCAGTAAAAACGGCCGTTCGTCTGGCTGAACAATACCGCATTCCCCTCTGCGCCGACCCCTCCTCCACCCGTCTAGCCTACAAATTACACCCCTACCTCTCCCACCTGCACCTGGTAGTTCCTAACGAAGCCGAAGCCGCCGCCCTTTGCCAATGCCGTTTTGAAGGGTTCGATCCCGATACCAGCTTAAAAATGGCACGCCAACTGGTAAACACCGGCGTAAAAACAGTCGTTATCACCTTGCAAGATTATGGCCTGGATTACGCCACCTCCGACGAAATGGGGTATATCCCTGCCAACTACAGCGAAATGGTAGACAGCACCGGCACAGGCGACGCTGTCACTGCCGCCATCATGTTTGGGATGGCAAATGACCTGCCCATTATCGAATCTATCCGCCTGGGAGCCGCCGCCGCCAGCCTGACCCTACAAACGGCCGATACAGTTGTGCGCGACCTCAGCCTGGATATGTTGTATGACCATTTAATTGTGTAACATGCCCTGTGGGCAAGAAACCAAGTTTTTGGGGGGTCCTTCGGATTTTGTATGATTTGCCGTGAAACGTAAAACTTCTCTGGTCACGTTTTACGTTTCACGTTTCATTTCAGCCCCCTGAGTTCCCAAAGAACCGATTTTGGGAAAAACTCGGTTTCTACTAGAGATTGACGTTATGAACAACTGGCTTGGATTT
>CAZPEJ010000869.1:0-2203 GCA_964585465.1 uncultured Ardenticatenaceae bacterium | reverse complement strand
CCCACAGGATTATTTTCCATCGGGTGTGTCCTACATTGCTGTCGTTTTTGACTACACCGCCTCAGAGTTTGTGAAACTTGATTGGCGCGTTGTTGGCACAGATGGAGCTGTTGAAACATCAGGCATTGCCAGTTTGCTTTCTACTGAAAACAAAAAGGCTTTTATCATGCACCCCGAAACGGGGCTGGGTGAAGGAACATATGAATTGATCCTGGAATGGGAAGGGGAAACTGTCCTTTCCAGAGAGTTTGAAGTGTATTGGAACCCCACTTTATGGCCGATTACGATTGGTACTGAACCACAAGGTTCTGGCGATTTATTAAACAGTGGGGTGCGGTTTCCGACTGGCACTGAGTTTCTATTTGCTTCCTACGCCGCCGTCAATTTTTCTGTCGGGGATGAAATAATGGCGGAATGGTTTGTGAATGGGGAAAAGGTAGGTGAACATTTTTATGTTTGGGATAACCCGGAATGGGCATCTGGTTTTCACCTCAACAAAATTGTGGATCAGGTAAATGTTGGAGGCCCATTACCACCCGGCCTTTATGAAATACATGTTTATGTCAATGGTACGCCGAAACAGTGTAAGGCGTTTGAACTGTTGGATGCTGACGAAATAGACGAACACTCTACTGAACCAGTCCCAGGGTGTGAAACTTTTGTGGCTGAACCAGCAGAATCAAGTTCGTCGTCAGGTACCTGGGGGCGGTATAAACCGCGCAGGTTGGCAGAGTTGGATGGTTTGACAGGGGAAGTTTTGGCGGAAGTGACTGAGGAATCGGTCGTTTATCTGGAAATGTCCCCCGATTATCAATACCCCTCGCGTGTTCAAGTTATCTACACCGGGGAGTTTCGTGAGACACCTGCGTTCAGGATGGAGTGGATTAAAATATGGATGGCAACATTTGCCCCCAACCTGACCGCCACAGAGGTAGAAACCCTGTTTGGGCGCGAAGTATTGGTGTTGGAAGATGAAAATGAGTATTGGCTGCCAGTGCAGGATGTGTTGATTCCTTTTATGGAAGATGAATTGTCACCGGGTGACGAGGTGGAACTGTTTATTATCTGGATGGGGGCTACCATTCAATCTGGCGAGATTGACAGAATCTATCTCATCAACAATTTTTAATTGATTTGGCAGAGAAACCGAGTTTCTTTGAGAAACTCGGTTTCTTGACAGGTCACTATCTTTGCAGGTTTTGAATGGAACGCGGATTTCGCGGGTTTGGCGGGTTTTCGCGGGTCAAAGGTTATCAATTTGTGTCAATCAAAAACTTTATGTCGCCTCTTTTGAAGGTTGGCTGTTAAAAATTGTTTGATTTACCGAAAAATCCGCGTTGATCCGCTTTATCCGTGTTCATCCGCATCCCATTTTCTTGTTCTGCAAACATAGTGACAGGTTATTGTGGCAAACGGTCGTATTCCGCTGGTTCCACTTTGGCAACTTTTGCCATAGCTTGCTCAAATTTCAGCCGATTTCCACGTTTTGCCCGTTCTTCCAAATACTCTTCGGTCATTAAGGCAGATAACTTTTCTGCCAATGCTAAAGTGATTAGTTGGTTAATAGAAACGTTCTCTTTCTCTGCCAGTATCTTTACTTGTTTATGCAATGAATCCGGTAAACGTAGACTAATTGTACTCATCGTCATTCTCCTATCTCCCGGAGGAACTCCTGGGGTGTTAATGCACGGATGCCAAATTGTCCTATTTCAAGAAAATCTTTTTTGTTGTAGGTCACAATAATTTTACATCCAGCAGAGACAGCTAACTCTAATACCATATCATCTTTGGGGTCTTTCAAAAATGGCCGCCACAAGTAATATACTTTTCGCCGATTTGCTACCGAAAAAATGTAATCAAGAATGTCATCAATTTCTTGAGCGTTTAGAGTCACTTTTCCTACCAATCGTTTACTGACATCTTCATATTCTGTAGCTAATGGGACAGATAGATTAATTTCAAACTTTCCACTTTCAAGGAGCATAAAAAGTTTATAGGATGCTCCATATTGCGAAAGTAGAGCCGCTATAAATACATTGGTGTCTACAACAACTTGTGGCAAACTCATAACGGTATCATATACAGTACCATTAAACCTGTCAACGTTTACTATTTCAAGATCCTGAGAATAAATCTCACCTCTTCTCCACCCCATCCGCCTGAAACCACTCATTGCCCCATTCGTCGCGCTGCAAACGGCCGT
>CAZPEJ010000868.1:0-2204 GCA_964585465.1 uncultured Ardenticatenaceae bacterium | reverse complement strand
ACCAAATCGCGTTTTTGGAAGGCGAAAAGACGCGAAAAGGATTTCGCGGCTACTACCCTCGCTCCTCGCCCTTCGCCCCTCCCTCCCCGCAACGGTATAATACCCCCTGAAAGGAGCAATCCCATGAAAAGGTATGATTTCCTGAAGGTTTGTTGGTTGGGGCTGGTTTTGACGGCTTGCCTGCCTGCGGCGGAGCAGGGAAATGAAACCGTGTATTTGCCCCTCACGGCCAAACCGGCCGAAACCACCGTCTGGCAGCCTGCACCGGGTGTTAGCTGGCAGTGGCAGTTAAGCGGCACCATTGACACCAGCCTGGATGTGGTGATGTATGATATTGACCTGGTAGAGTCACCACAGGCGGTCATTGACGAGTTGCATGAAAACGGCCGAATTGTCATCTGTTACTTTAGCGCGGGCAGTTTTGAGGAGTGGCGACCAGATGCAGGGGAGTTTCCCCCGGCCGTCATTGGCAACCCTCTGGATGGCTGGCCTGGTGAAAGCTGGTTAGACATCCGGCAGTTAGACATCCTGGGCCCTATCATGGCGGCGCGGCTAGACCTGGCGGTGCAAAAGGGGTGTGATGGTGTGGAGCCGGACAATGTGGAAGGGTATGCTAATGATTCAGGTTTCCCCCTAACGGCCGAACACCAACTCACCTATAACCTGTGGCTGGCAACCGAGGCCCACCAGCGCAACCTATCCATTGGCCTGAAAAACGACCTGGCCCAGGTGGAACAACTCCTGCCCTACTTTGATTGGGCCTTAAACGAGGAGTGTTTTTATTACGACGAGTGTGAGTTGTTACAACCCTTCGTTGAGGCAGGCAAAGCGGTTTTTGGGGTGGAGTATGTGGGGGAAACGGCCGATTTCTGCCCCCAGGCCAATGCGTTTAATTATGATTGGTTGAAAAAACATCTGGAACTGGATGCCTGGCGGCTCAGTTGCCGTTGACCCATGAAACAGTATCGCGGCACACTCCGTTACCTCTACGCCCATTGGCCCGTTTATCTGCTGCTTTACGGCAGTATGATAGCCGCTTTGTTGTTTATTGGTTTTAGCTCGCGGCAGGGATGGTGGGGGTATGTGCCGTTGACGCTGGCTTTGTTGATGGTGCTGGTTTATTTTTTTCTGGCTTCGTTGTGGTCGGCGCACCAGCAGCGGGATGTGGGGGGATTACGGCCGTATGATATTCTCTTTGACCTGGGGCGGGTGGAGGCTACCGAAACCTTGCTGTATATTGACCTGGGGCTACGTTACCAGTCTGTGGCTCTCAGCCGCCGCCTGACCACCGGGCAGGTGATGGTGGTGGACATTTACAACCCGCAATGGATGAGTAGCCAGGCGTTGGTGCGTTTGCGGCGGCGAATGCCCTCGCCGCCAGCCGACCCACGCCTGGTGTGGCTCAATGGCAGCCTGGATTTGTTGCCCCTGCCCGATAACAGCGTGCCGGTGGTGGTGGTTTCCCAGGTGTTGCAAGAGTTTTGGCAGGAGGGGGATCGGTTGCAACTGTTGGCGGAGGTGTACCGGGTGTTGCAGCCAAACGGCCGATTATTGCTGGCGGAACAGACCCGCAGTAGAACGAATTGGATGTTGCTGGGGCCAGCGGCGTTTTTTTTGTATTCGGCCGTTTATTGGAAAAACATGTTGTTACAAGCTGGTTTCCAGGTGCGAAAAGAACAAAACCTGCAAGGCATCTTACACTGTTACCGCGCCGACAAACCCCTCCCGGCTGAAGCACAGCAACTAAAATTTGAGTTATAACCGTTTGTGAGCATTACGTGTAAAACCCCTGACATTGCTTGACATCCCCTACCTGCTACATACAATAGGGGTATCATGATTTTACGGGCAGTCATGAACTATCCCTCACCCAAACTCACCATGAAAGGTTATACCATAACCATTTACGATACTCGCAGAGGGTATAAACTGGCATCTTCAGCAGGATTGGAGAGATTTTCCAATCTCCAACCTTCTAATCCCTATGTAGGACACAAAAGACATTATCGGGATTAACTTTATGTCGCGCAGAGACGCAGGGATTGAAAGCTCTCTGCGACACAGACAGAACACACTCACTGTTCACAATTCACCACCTACTGTTAACCCCCTACCAAGTACTGTTTACTGTCCACTGTCCACTGTCCACTGTTCACTGTTCACTGTTCTCTGTCCACTGTTCACTGTCCACTGTTCACTGTCCA
>CAZPEJ010000867.1:0-2208 GCA_964585465.1 uncultured Ardenticatenaceae bacterium | reverse complement strand
GCATACATCCCACCCCATTTGCCACCCTCCCCTTTCCGTCTTACAATCCTTCCATCTCATCATCAGGAGAACATGTATGCGTGTTTTAATTACCGGCTCCAGCGGCCAGATTGGCACCAACCTGGGGCTGTATTTACAAGAACGAGGCCACTTTGTTTTTGGGGTGGATAAACGGCCGAATACCTGGACGACAAACATCGAAACCCTGCTGCAAGACCTGAGTATGCCTTATCGCAGCTTCAAAGAAGGTATTGGGGTGGAATACCCGCAAAACCTGGACATCGTGGTACATTTTGCCGCTCATGCCAAAGTGCATGAACTGGTACAACAACCCGACCGCGCCCTGGAAAACATTACCATGACCTATAACGTGTTGGAGTTTTGCCGACAAAACAACCTGCCGCTCATCTTCAGCAGCTCCCGCGAGGTATATGGCGACATTCACCGCTACATCACCGAAGAGTCCCACGCCGACTTCAGTTACACTGAAAGCCCCTACTCTGCCAGCAAAATCGCTGGCGAAGCCCTCATTTACTCCTATGCTCAATGTTATGGGTTACGTTATCTGGTTTTCCGTTTTAGCAATGTTTACGGCCGTTACGACAACGACCTGGAACGTATGGAGCGTGTAATTCCCAAATTTATTCGCAAAATCCACCGCAACGAACCCATCACCGTGTATGGTGAAGACAAAATTTTGGATTTTACCTACATAGATGATTGTGTAGATGGGGTATTTCGGGGAATTGAACGACTGGTAGACGGCCGAACAGCCAATCACACCATCAATCTGGCCTACGGGCAAGGGCGCAGCCTGATTCAAATGGCTGGTTACATCGGCGAAGCCCTGGGCAAACAGCCAGAAATGGTCATTAAACCGTCGCAGGTGGGCGAAGTGACCCACTATGTGGCAAATATCGGCAAAGCCCGCGCCATCCTGGATTACACCCCACAAACCCCCTTACAGACAGGCATTCACAAAGCCGTTACCTGGTCGCTAGATTGGTGGAATAATCACCGATAAATGTTACCTGTGGCACATTCCATTTACATAATTCGTAATACATTTCATGATTTACCTCGATATTTCCGCCGCCGTACACAGCCGCGCCGGGTTGGGGCGGTATGCCGAGCGGCTGGCTCACGCCCTGATTTCGGCCCATCCTGAACGATTTGCCCTTTTTTATAACCAGGGGAAAGACGGCCGTTTTCCTGCCACCCTGCAAACCTTCCCAGTTCCTCGCCGCAGCGTCCCGTATGGGTACAAGGTGTGGCGTATGGCGGTGTTGATGGGGCAAATCGGCCGTATTCCCTTTAACCGCCTCATACCCCAGGCCACCCTTTACCACGCCACCGAACACCTGTTGCTGCCCTTAGCCGGTGTTCCCACCGTGTTAACCGTTCACGACCTCATTTACAAACGTTTCCCGGCCTACCACAAACGGCTCAACTACTGGTATCTAAACCTGGCAATGCCCCTTTACTGTCGCCGCGCCAATGTAATCGTAGCCGTCTCGCAGGCTTCACGTCAGGACATCGTCAAACAGTATGGGATCAACCCGGCTAAGATACAGGTGGTCTACGAAGCAGCTTCATCCCATTTTCGACCGCCGCCTCCGGCCAGGATAGATTATGTAAGGCAGACTTATCACCTACCCACCCGGTTCCTTCTCCACCTCAGTACCATCGAGCCGCGAAAAAACTTGAGCCGATTGCTCGATGGCCTCCAGGCTCTCCGTCTTCTCTTCCCAGGTTTAACCCTCGTCCTGGCCGGGGGTAAAGGTTGGCTCTACAACGACTTTTTTGCCAAAATTGAGCAACTTGGTTTGCAAGATGCGGTGCAACTGTTGGGCTGGGTGCCCGATGAAGATTTACCTGCCATCATTGCGGCGGCCGATTTAGCCGTTCAACCCAGTTTATACGAGGGGTTTGGTCTGCCCATTTTGGAACATATGGCATGTGGGCAGGTGGTGGCCGCCAGCAACAGCAGCAGTCACCCGGAGGTGGGAGGGGAAGCGGCCGTTTATTTTGACCCCTTGCAAGTAGACGATATGGTAGCTGTGATTCGGCGGCTATTAAACGACCACGACGAATATCAACATCGGCGGCAAATGGGTTTGGCCCAGGCCGCCCGTTTTAGCTGGCAACGCGCTGCTCAGGAAACGGCCGTTATTTACAACAATTTACTGGGGAAAAGTGATTAGCTAT
>CAZPEJ010000866.1:0-2214 GCA_964585465.1 uncultured Ardenticatenaceae bacterium | reverse complement strand
GCCAATTGGATACGGTTAGGTGTAAGTAATATGCCCAGCCATTCGCTTGGAGTGTATGATCCGGGCCATAGTCATGCTTTTAATACATCTTTATGGTTACGCGACAGTAGCACAGATATCGATGACAGTAGTCTGCCTATCTATGCCCGAAACAGCAGTACCGTATTAACCATTCAGTCCAGCACAACGGGGATTTCTCTTTATAATGCTGGGGGGGATCAGCCTATCTTTTTTGAACCCCGTTATTATGCCTTGTGCTTCATTATGAAACTGTAACTCATGCGTGATCAAGCTATTTCTCCGACACCGCCCCAGCAGAGAGGGTTGGCACACCTTCTGGCCGATGTGGCTTTGTTTGTAAAGCCCTCAGGAACTGTGGGACCACAGGCGTTTACGGGGTATGAACGGTTGGTGCATAAACCCAAGTTTTGGGTGGGGCGGCTGGAAATGGCCGACGAAGCGACCGGTTCGGTAATTGTCAAACATGTGCCGCCGGAGCATTATCCCCCCGACCCGGAACGGGTGACTCCCGATCTACGGGAAGAGCAACTGGTCTACCAATTTTTAATGGCACTCTGGCCGGAGTTTGACCGGATGCCGCAACTCTGGGGGCAGAGGCCGGGGTTATTGGTTTTGGAAGATTTGGCTCCCATCAGGGTAGAAGTAACGGAGGAGGAGCGATTAGCGCAGTTGGCTGATACATTGGCGCGATTGCATGAGGCCTGCGGCCGCAAGCAAAACCTCTATCACCATTTGCGCCAATCAGCCGGGTTGCCTGGTTTCGCCGCAGTTGGTTATCCTTCCGCCGAGTTATGGTTCGGCTTTCTGGAAGGGATGCGTGAGTTAAAATCCTGGTGTGATCTATTTGCTTTACCTGTAACCGATTGGGCCAACCTCATTCAAACAGTTCGTCAGGTTCTGCAAAATCCGGGGCCTTTTCTCACCCTCATTCATTCAGAACTGGCTTCCCCCCGTAATGCCTTCTCCACCCAACGGGGTGTTTGTTTGCTCGATTTTGAACGGGCAACCTTGGGTCACGCGCTGATTGATCTAGCTATCGCACTCATTGGGCATATTGAGTGGAAAACGTCGGAGCAAGGTTATTTTCTGAACTCACTCCATACAGATATAGCCTTTGCCGATTTATACCGGCAAAAATGGGAGTCGTTTTGTGGAGAAACAGTCAGCGAGGAACGGTGGCAAAATGATTTAGGGGCGGTTCTTATTTTCACGGCTGGTTTAGCTATTGGTTCAGCCTGTCGTGCGGATACTCGCTACACCGCTTTACAGCCCTTAAATGAGACGCTGAAGGACATTTTGCATCGTTTGAGCCGTTTTCTGCAACAATTTGCAAATTATATGCCATTGGTAGATGTATTAAACGGGTTAGAGCTGAGTTTATTCCCCCATTCCCCATAACGATATATATCCTCACGAGCTGAGCCGGGCTTCGACCGGGGCCACCTTCAACAAGCTCAGGCAGAGCCGTATACCACATCCATTATTCCCAGTGACAACACACCTGTGAGGTGATGTCGGTGCGGGCGGTGGGGAACCGCATCAAAATTCTGGGGCGGGATATTCTGGGCCTCTGGGAACTCAGCCCCCACAACCTGCGCCATACGTGGGCCACTCATGCGGCCAGGAAGAGTAATCCGTTTGTGTTACGAGACGCCACGGTAACAACCCTTCCCGAAACGGTCCCCCAGAGACAAATCAAGACCAGGTGATCAACAACATCATACCAATCGAAGTCCCTACCCCTCTCTGCCATTCTCCCCTACCCCTGACCATTGTCCCCTACCCTCTATCCTATTGAGGCTACGCCTCTTCCTTACTATGATTCGCTTATCTTCAATCGTTGTGCCTACAATTTATTTACAGTCTCAATAGCAACTCGTGCGGCCGCAAGTGTCCTAGATAAAGTGTAACTTTGTCTATCCATGGGCCAGACAGTCTATTCCCTTCAGAAGTCAATCCCAGTTTTCGCAACGTCGTTTGTGGCTCATTATTCCTACGATTGTCATTCTTTTAATGATCCTGGCAGTTTTGCCTACTCTGGCGGCAAACGATCCATCCCCGGCTGAACTCCTCAACTCTACCCGGCAAACGATCCAAACAGCAGACGGCTACCGTTACGAAGCGACGGCCATCCAGACCGATCACCCCCTGCCCAAACTGGAAAACATGGGTCTCAGCCCACCAGCCAACCTT
>CAZPEJ010000865.1:0-2216 GCA_964585465.1 uncultured Ardenticatenaceae bacterium | reverse complement strand
CCATCGCCTTTCGCCTCAGCCCGGTGGTGATGGGGGGGTTGTTGGGACTGGTGTATGCGGCGTGGCGAGGAGCGAGGAGCGAGGAACGAGGAGCGAGGAGCGAGGAGCGGGGAGCGAGGAGCGAGAGGCGAGGAGCGAGAGGCGAGGAGCGAGGAGCGTCTTCGCCCTTCGCCCTTCACCCTTCGCCCTTCACCCTTCGTCCTTCGTCCTTCGTCCTTCGTCCTTCACCCTTCCCCCTTCTCCTCCTCCTCTCCTGGTGTGGGCTGTTTTTCATCCTCATCACGACCGCTGCCAAAAAATTTGACCGCTACGCCTTGCCGATTTTATTTCCTTTGGTAGTGATGTCGGCTGTGGGGTGGGGGTTTCACGTTTCACGCTTCACGTTTCACGTTTCACGCTTCACGTTTCACGTTTCACGTTTCACGCTTCACGTTTCACGTTTCACACTCATCGCCCTCCAGGCCCTCTACCTGTTGCCCGTGCTGGTTTACCCGTTGACGGGGTACAACTGGCTATTGGGTGGGGTGTGGATGGCCCAGCGGGTGATGCCGATTGGTTGGGGGGAGGGGATTAGTGCGGCGGGGCAATGGCTGGCTGAACAGGAGGGAGCAGAAGGGAAAACGGCCGTTTCTGGGTTTCCGCCCTCTCTTGCCCCCTTCTTCCCTGGTCACATTCTGTTGCGAGATGCGGAGACAGTGCAACAGGCGGATTATTTGATTGTCACCACAAATAGTCGCCAGATGGAAACGGCCGCTCCAAACAGCGCAACCGACGGGATGTTATTACTCCATACCATTCGTTATGGCGGCCTGGATCAAGCCTGGATTTACCAAAACCCATCCCCCCGGCCGCACCAGGTGACAGTGACCCCATTTGCTCAACCCGGCACTTTTGGAAACAGGGTGCAACTGCTAGGCATACACACAACGGCCGATTCTGACAGTCTGGATGTTGCTGTGCAGTGGCGGTTGCAACAAAACGGCCGTTACAAAGTCAAACTCACTCTGGAAGACAACGACGGCCATATCTGGAACAGTTTGGAGACAGATTTGTTGAACGAGGTGTATTTTTACCCCGAATTTTGGCAGCCAGGCGAAACACCGACCGTGTTATATGCCATCCCCTTGCCAACGGGCCTGCCACCCGCCACGTATACCGTTTCGCTCTCCTTGTTCCAGGCTGAAAGTGGGGCACAATTACCCTTGTTGGCGGCAGATGGGGTGTTTCAAGGTGTTACTTTTGCCACCCCCGTAACCATTTTGCCCCCGGCCGAACCACCCGTCCTGTCTAAACTGGATATTCCACTCACCAGCGATGCCACCTGGCTGGACGGCCGTTTATCGTTGTTGGGGTATGCTCCCTTACCCGTCGGTGGGGTGTTGGCGGGGGATAGGGCGTTGGTTGAGTTGTATTGGCAGGGAACGGCCGTTTTGCCACCTGGGTTGCAATTGGTTTTTTCGCTCAACGGGGGTGATACCTTTTTGCCTCTCAGCCGCTATGCGCCAGACCAATGGGTACCAGGTACGCGGCTGCATGAAATGTATAGCCTGCCTGTGCCGCCAGATGTGCCCACAGGGTCGTATCCGGTGCAGATGGCGGTTGCCAACGCTGTGGGTGAACGGTTGCCGGGAACGGCCGTTGAGTTGGGCGAACTTCAGGTATTTGCCACCGACCGCCTCTTTGCCCTGCCGCCCGATGTGCCGATGCCGCTGGATTACCGGCTGGGTGGTACCATTCATTTACGTGGGTTGGCAGGTGGAGAAACGGCCGTTGCCCCTGGTGAGACACTTTCTTTGACCCTCTACTGGCAGACCGACACCCAACCTGCCGAGATTTACAGCGCGTTTTTACACATTCTGCGCCCGGACGGCACGATTTTGACCCAGGGCGACCATTGGCCTGGCGGGTTGCCCTCCAACACCTGGGCGGCTGGTCAGGTGATCGTGGATGAGTATCACCTGACCATACCGCCCGATACCCCGGCCGGGGAGTATGTAGTGGTGGTGGGGTTATACCATGCAGCCAACGGGGTGCGCCTGCCAGTACAAGATGCCAGCGGGGCCGTGCAGGCGAAAGATCAGGCTATTTTGCCAGAGGTGGTGGTGGCCGATGAATAAACGGATTCAGCAACGGTGGTGGATGGTGGGGTTGTTGTTGGCAGCGTTTGCCCTGCGTGTGTATCGGTTGGATGCCCAAAGTATCTGGTGGGATGAGGG
>CAZPEJ010000864.1:0-2226 GCA_964585465.1 uncultured Ardenticatenaceae bacterium | reverse complement strand
CTGGCAAAGGGGGAAGGAGTATTTTGGCAAGTGGAGAACGGCCGTATATGGCTGCGGTCGGTAGCGAAGGTGGCGATGGTTTTGCAGGTTCATCGTCTGCAAAAAAAGGCTGTGGTTTTACCCGTTTCTGTTTTGACACAACCTGTTGGGGCCGTGCGAGCCAACTTTTACGCCAGCTTCCACAGCAGCCACCACAAACCTATTGCCCGCGCCACGCTGGCTGAAATGAGCCAGGTAAGTCCACGAACCCAACGCCGATATGACACACAAACAAAGGTGGTGAAACGGCCGAATTTTGCCATTGGGGCCAAAGCAACGGCCGAAAACGAACAAAATCATGCCTGGCAGCAGGGGCAGGCAGCGTTCCGTCTAACAGATTATCAAGGTAGACATGGGGCCGCCGGGGTTACTTATATGGCCTGGCAACTGCCTAATAGCTACAGTGGGCCGCATCAGCAGTTATCTTGTGACACCAAAAAACGAATCAATCGCCAACTGGCACGCCTGTTGCAACAAGGGACGACGGGGAACGGCCGAAAAAAGATTGAGAAACGTTTTTTTGGGAATGGGGCAGCAGCGGCAAAAGCAGATGGAAAACAGGATGTTTACTGGCAAGGGCAAACAAATTTTTGGTATGTTCTTGAAAACCATGAATGATCGTTAACCCGGAAAAAATTGACCGCCGTTACAGGGATAAAGATAATTACCTTATGAACATTCAGACGATTGACCTCAATTTTCAAGGTGTGGCCTGTGCAACGGCCGCGTATGTGATAGTTGGCCCGGATGGGCCAGTGTTGGTGGAAACTGGGCCGGGGGCTACGCTTAAAACGTTGCTGGCAAAATTAGGGGAACTCGGCATATCGCCCGGTGATATTAAACACGTTTTATTGAGCCATATTCACCTGGATCATGCTGGGGCGGCGGGTTGGTGGACACAACAAGGGGCGCAAATTTATGTACATCCTTTTGGTGCGCCCCATTTGATTGACCCATCCAAGTTGCTTGCCAGTGCTTCTCGTATTTATGGTGAACAGATGGAGGTTTTGTGGGGAGAAATGTTGCCTGCAACGGCCGAAAACGTGACGATTGTTTATGACGGTGATGTCATTGAAGCGGCCGGTTTACAATTCAAGGCGATTGAAACCCCAGGCCATGCTCGCCACCACCATGTTTACCGCCTGGGAGACATAGGGTTTACCGGGGACGCGGCCGGTTTGCGGCTTTTGGGATTGCCATTGATTGACATCCCTGCCCCGCCGCCTGAGTTTGAACTGGACGTATGGCAGCAAACGGTGGATCGGTTGCTGGCGGAAAATTTTACAGTGATTTACCCCACCCATTTCGGCCGGGTGGAAAATGTGCAGGAGCAGTTGCAGGGAGTCAAGAAGTTGTTGCAGGAAGCGGCCGAATTTGTTCACGGCCAAATGTTAGCTGACATATCACGAAACGAAATTGTCAGCAATTATACTGTTTGGAACCGCAACCGGGCTAAAGAGGCAGGTCTAACGGCCGAAAACATTCACCAATACGAAACAGCAAACCCGTTGTATATGTCGGTAGACGGCATTATGCGCTATTGGAAAAAGCGCGGGCAGTGAAACGTGAAGGAAGAAAGTTTATGAAGGGGATTGTCTCGTTCTACTCAATCACTGCCATACATTCAATTTCTACTCGTGCCCCCAGGGCCAGACCATTGGCTCCCATTGCGCTGCGGGCGGGCAAACGGTTGGGAAAGTAGGTGATATACACTTTGTTCATCTCGCCCCATTCCGCCATATCGGCCAGCATCACCAGACATTTAATGACTTTGTCCAGGGAAGAACCGTGCCGTTCCAGGGTGGTTTTGATGTTTTGCATGGTTTGATGGGTTTCGGCCGTAATGCCCCCCGGCACCAGCTTCATATTTTCATCTACCCCCAACTCGCCCGACAAAAACAGAAAATTCCCCACCCGCACCGCCTCGGAAAAAGGCAGCCCCGTCCTATGTGGAGAAACAAAAAACTCCATGTCCATAGATAACCTCTTTTTACATTAAAGTTTATCAGCCTCTCTGGGATTTAACCGCAAAGGACGCAAAGAACGCAAAGGTTTTCTCTTTTCTTTGTAGTGAATCGTTACATACGTCATACACCCACAGGTATATTTATGTCAATACAACTGATTTATTATCTGGAAGAATTAGCCGCCAATGCTCTGCCTGCCGAAGTGGTGCAGGTGGTGGAT
>CAZPEJ010000863.1:0-2229 GCA_964585465.1 uncultured Ardenticatenaceae bacterium | reverse complement strand
TTTTTGACACTCCGCAGCAGCCGATAACGGTGAAACGGATCACCCTCCAGGTATAACACCGTGTCTACAATGTGTTCCAACACCCTCGGCCCGGCAATTGTGCCTTCTTTGGTCACATGCCCCACCAAAAAAATGGTGATCCCGCTGGTTTTTGCCAGCTCTTGAAAACGGGCAGCACACTCCCGCACCTGGCTGACACTGCCTGCCGAGGAAGATAAATCGTCTGCATAGGTGGTTTGAATACTATCCACCACTGCCAGGGCTGGCTGTATCTCTTTGATTTGTTCCAAAATGGTGTTCAAGTTGGTTTCTGTGACCAAAAAGAGGTCGTTGGCTTTTAACCCTAGCCGATCTGCTCGCATTTTAATCTGGCTGGTGCTTTCTTCACCAGAGATGTACAACACGGCCCCATGCCGGTTGGCTACCATGCCCGCTACTTCTAACAACAGGGTAGATTTGCCAATGCCAGGGTCGCCACCCACCAGCACCAACGACCCCGGCACAATTCCCCCACCCAACACTCTGGAAAACTCTGCAATGGGCAGGGAAAGGCGGTCTACAGAATCGGCCGTTACGTCGGCCAGGCGTAAAGGTTTGCTAGAAAAAGCGGTAGCCGCACGGCGGTTTTTGGCGGGCGGGGCTTCTGGCTCAATAATTTGCTCCACCATCGTGCCAAATTCATTACATTGGGGGCATTTGCCCATGTAGGTGGGGGTGATCCGACCACAATTTTGACACACAAACTGGGAATGTTTTTTTGCCATCGTTGCTCCAATTGGTAGACCTGTTTGCTTATTGGAGTGAATTGTAGCATATGTTATACTGCCACACTGTGATTGAGTGGTCTTCTGTCTTTTTTAATGGGTTGTGGCTTGTGGGGAGTGCAGTTTTGTTGGCTGGGCTAAGTTGGCACTACTGGCAAGCAGGGGAACATAAACGGCCGTTTCGTCAACAATTCCAACAACCCTCCTTTGCCCAAACCGGCTGGATTGGCCTCTCGTTGGTCACAATGGGATTGGCTGGCACCAGTTCTACCACCTGGGAAACGGTGTTGTGGGTCATTGGAACGGCCGTTTGTCTGCTGAAGACGTACCAATCTCTTGGCGGTGAATCGTCACAACAGAAAAATCACAAGTGATACAGCAAAAGTTTTGATTTCTCCCTCTCTGTGTCTTCGCTGTGAAACTCTGTGTCCCGGTATCATTACAAAATAACAAGGTTCTTTGGGAACTCAAAGGGTTAACAAGCAATGAAATGTGAAACGTAAAACGTGACCAGAGAAATTTCACGTTTCACGTTTTACGTTTCACGGCAACCCCCACAAAATCCGAAAGACCCAACAACAATTATGGAAATTAAACGTTACTTCTCTCTCCTTTGGCGGTGGAGTTGGTTAATCATCGGAGGAGCTGTCCTGGCAGGTGGATTGGCCTATCTGGTCAATATCAACACCCCACCAGTCTACAGTGCCTCGGCTCGTCTGCTCATTGACGAAGGCCCCGGCAGTAGTTCTGGCAACGACTATTCACAAATTTTATTAGAAGAACGATTGACATAAATTTATGTCGAAATTATCAAAACCAACGGCGTTCTCGGCGAAACCATTTCCCGCCTCAACCTGCCTTACTCCGCTCAGGGTCTCAAATCCATCGTCAATGTAGCTGCGGCCCAAGACACACAAATTATTATCATTAACGTCGAAGACACCGACCCCAATCGCGCTGCCGCCATTGCCAACACCGTTGGCGAAGTATTCATCAGCCAAAACGCCGAACGGGAACAGTTGCGTTACGCCGATCCCATTGCCAACTGGGAGCAGCGATTGGTAGAAATTGGGGATGAATTAGAGCAAATAGATACCCAACTTAACAGTTTTGGTGAGGAGTTAACCCCTGGCGAAGAAGCTGAACGTTCCCGCCTGGAAACTCAACAAAACGAAGCCCGCATCCGGTACACCGATGCCTTTAACAATTTGAACCAGCTACAGGTATCCCAGGCCAAAGAGAGCAGCAATATCGTGCCCATCGAACCCGCCCAGGTGCCTGCGGCTCCCATTCGCCCGCGCACCACCACCAATACGTTGCTGGCAGCTGCGATAGGCGGGGTGTTGATGTTGGGGCTGATCTTTTTGCTGGATTATCTGGATGACACCATCAAAACCCCGGATCATGTGTTGGAAGATACCAATTTGCCCACTTTAGGGGCTATTGCCCACATCAAAGCGGACTC
>CAZPEJ010000862.1:0-2239 GCA_964585465.1 uncultured Ardenticatenaceae bacterium | reverse complement strand
CCAGTATGCCACCGGCCGAAAAACACACCACCCGGCAGAGGTTTTGTGGAACGCACTGGCAAACTGATGAAGGTATTGCGTATTGAAGATTTTATGTAAGATGATTTTCCCCTGACAGTGGTAGAACAAAGGTTTGCCAAGATGTATAATGCCCTAAACAAATGAGATTGTTTGTTGTTTGCGGTGGAACAGTTATGACGTAAAATCCCCCTCCAATTGTCAGTACTTTGCAAAGAGAGGGAGTTCATGGCAGTCGCAATCAAAAATACCATAGAGATTGATAAAATTCGTGATTATGTCATAGGATTGTCTCAAGGAAAAGCACAGTTTCAGATAGAATGTTTTGTTTGGTGCATGAACGAAACCAAACACGACAGTGGCTCTGTCTTAAAAGTAGAAGAAGGGAAGTCGTTAGAGTATTACAGGGTTGTTTGGGGTAAAGATTCAGTAAATTTGGAGGAAATAAATCTAAGCATTGATCAAGATGAAGCCGCAGAATACGGAGCCGAAGGGATAGCGTTAATGGTTGGTATGCTAAAAACAGGCAGCACACACATAAAAAAGGCCCGTAAAAGGGGCGGCGGTTTTGATTATTGGGTTGGGAAGAGCCAAGGCAGTTTTTTCCAAGAATTTGCTAGATTAGAAATATCTGGAATCTACGAAGAAAAACCTGGCAACACAGTCGGTAGCCGGGTAAAAACGAAACTGAAACAAGTTTCGGGATCAGATGGAGTAATCCCTGCTTTTATTGTTGTTGTAGAATTTGCGAAGTTCATTGCAAAAATGGTGTGGAAAGATGAATAACGAGATATTTCATAACCAGGCAATGGAATTAGCTGATGAAGCTGCTTTATTGCTATTAAAAGGCAAAGAACAAGAAGCCTTATCACTATTTCAAAAAGCAACCGAACTTGAAACACAAGCAGCTAATAGTTTACCGCTTGCGTTGTCATCAGAACCATCGAGGTCAATTCTATTCCGTAGCGCGGCTGCCCTGGCTGTGGATGCTAAGGAGTACAAATTAGCTGACAGATTAGTTGCAAATGGATTAGCAGGATTTCCCCCACCGGAAATTGAAAGAGAATTAAAAGACCTGTATGAAGACATTAACTTTATGCGTCATGCAGATGCACAGGGTATAGAAATAGCCAGTGATGGCTTAATTATGACAGTTGCCGGGCAGGCGACATTTTATGGTGGTGTTTTGGCTGAACACATCGTTAGCAGGCTGGATCGTTTGCAAAAAGAGTTTTATAGAACTGTCGAACGGCTTTTAGGATTGAGTTTCCGAACTGAAAAACCTGTTGATGCAAAAATTCGTGAACAGTATACCCTGTACTTAAATACACACTTCGGCGGTAGTTTCGGCGTTTATTTACAGGTTGGCGCACCTAAAAAGCAACCCCCGTTGTTTAAAGAATTCGAGCCGGTACAATCCATCACAGGAGAAGAAATTATCAAAGAGGTTGTTGATTGCCTGAGAATTTTGGAAGGTTCTAACCCAGAACAATTAAGAAGTAAGATTCCTGATGAAATCTACTTCGATGATTTTGTTAGTTTTGCCAGACAAATAGCTCCAGATGGGAAGGAAATCACGACGGTCGTGTTACGAACCAGTGAAAACACCAACAAAAAACCATTGGTGCTACGAAAAGATAGGAAACAATTGAGGGATTCACTGCCAAGACTTAAAAAGGAAGATGTTGATAACGAATCAATACCTTCTGAATTACGCGGTACGCTAAAGAGAGCTAGTAGCCCTAAATTTGGGAAATATGGTACGGTGGGTTTGGAACTTGTTGGTGGTGGGAGAGTATCTGTTAAAGTTCCATTAGGGTATATGAAAGACACAGTACAGCCTTATTATGAGGAACCTGTGGTTGTTACTGTGTATGAAAGGGAAGGAAAATACTACCTGGATGATATTGATAAGTTTCAAGAAAATTTGGGGGATGTGTAACGCTACTTCTACGCTTTCCTGGTTTTTTGCAGATAACTGTATAACACCCCCAGCACGGTGGCGGGTTCGGCATCTCGCTCTTTGTTGAATTGGCGGGTGGCGCGGCTGCGGCTGAGGGTGAGGAGTCGTTTGGCGCGGGTAATGCCGACATAAAGCAGGCGCAGCCGTTCGCTGATTACCTCGATGTGGGCTGAATCGGTGGCTGTGCGCCCGTCGTATAAGCCAGAGGCCCCTTGCATGGCATAACGGAGTTGAGCCACGACTTCGGCGGTGGGGTCG
>CAZPEJ010000861.1:0-2243 GCA_964585465.1 uncultured Ardenticatenaceae bacterium | reverse complement strand
CTTATGCCCATGAACTGGCACAAATTACGGTGTGGATTGGTTACCTGCAATGGCGAACTGAAAACGGGTTTGTCAACCTGGAAGAGCCGATTTTGCGCCCCTTGAAGAACATTGAACGCAAGGATGCGATTTTGGCAGTGGATGAAAACGGCCGTTTCATAGCCCCATCCTGGCCCAATGCAGAAATTATCATTGGCAACCCCCCATTTCTAGGCGACAAAAAAATGCGGCGCGAACTGGGGCATCAATATGTGGAAAACTTGCGCCTCGTTTATAAAAATCGGCTGCCAGGGCAAAGCGATCTGGTGTGTTACTGGTTTGAAATAGCCCGTGCCATGATTGAGGAAAAAATAACCCATCGGGTTGGCCTGATTGCCACACAAGGCATTCGGGGCGGAGCAAACCGGGTTGTGTTACAGCGCATCAAAACCAGCGGAGACATTTTTCTGGCTTACTCAGATCGGGATTGGGTGTTGGATGGAGCGGCCGTTCACGTTTCTATCGTTGGGTTTGATGGTGGGCAAGAGCCTTCACGCCTGCTGAATGGACAAAAGGTGCGGTTTATCAACGCCGATTTGAGAAACCAGCTAGACTTTAGTGCGGTTGTTGCATTGCCCGAAAATGAATCACTTACCTTTATTGGGACACAAAAAAGTGGGCCGTTCGATTTAACAGACCACCAGGCTCGTAAGATGATGGAAGCGGTTGGGAATCCAAACGGCCGTTCCAACCGAGATGTCATTAAACCCTGGGCCAACGCCTTGGATATTACCCGTCGTCCGCGAAATATGTGGATTATTGACTTTGGCACGGAAATGTCTCTGGAATCAGCCGCACAATACCTGTTGCCCTTTGCCCATATCCAACAATACGTCAAACCCATGCGTGATGAAGTGCGCCGCAAAAACCACCGCGAAAAGTGGTGGCTTTTTGGCGAAACCCGTCCTGGAATGCGCCAGGCGTTGGCAAAACTGGCTCGTTTTATTGCCACCCCATTGGTTTCTAAACACCGCCTTTTCACCTGGATGCCTGTTTCGGTTGTTCCCGAAAACCTGATTGTGGTGGTTGCGCGGCAAGATGATTACTTTTTAGGTGTTTTGAGTAGCTCGATCCACGAAACTTGGGCGCGGCGGCACGCTACCCAGCTGCGTGAAGCAGAAAGTGGCACACGTTACACCCCTACCACTACCTTTGAAACCTTCCCGTTCCCCTGGCCGCCCGGCCGGGAGCCAGCCGAAAACGAGGATGACCGTGTGTTTGCCATTGCCCAGGCAGCGCGGGAGCTAACCAGCCTGCGTGAGGGCTGGCTCAATCCGCCTGGGGTGGGTGTGACCATTAGCGAAAAACAGGTGAACAAACGCACCTTGACCAACCTGTACAATGCCCTCAGCCATTATCGCCAGGATGTGAAGGGTAAAAAACACAGCCCGTCGCAGTGGGAAAAAGAGGTGGGTGGCCTGATCACGCTTGACCAGATTCAGGAGCTAGACAGCATCCACACCACGCTTGACCGGGCGGTGCTGGCGGCGTATGGCTGGCCTGCGGCCCTGGCGGATGAGCAGCTTTTGGAACGGTTGCTGGCGTTGAATTTGGAACGGGCAAAAAGGGAAAGTGTGAAAGATGAACGAAGAGATTGAACTAAATGGGGCGCGATACAAACGAATTAGTGGGGTGTGGTATGATGCGAAAACAGGCATCAAACCACCAAATGTTATCATTCAACAATTGAATGCTCGATCATCGTTGCCAACGACAAAAAGCCAAACCAGTTCATTAACCGATGAAACGACATTTGCTCACCAAGAGGCTTTTCCTATTATCGCCAAGATTATTCAGGAACTTTATGCCCATAAACAATCATTTGTACGCCGAGACGAGATTGCATACGCTTTACTGTTGGATTCAAAAGGCCGAATTATTATCGAAGATGCACAAAGGAAGGCGGAACAAAATGGCACGCAGCATGACATCCAATGGCGGGCTGGAAATGTGGTTGATTGGTTTGGTTCAGCCATCACACAGCACTTATCTGAATATGAACAGCAGTTTGAGCGTGTGCGGATAGATGGGAAGTTGGCATATAAACCTAAACAAAGCAAATAATAAAAACGGCCGAATCTGCCCAGATTCGGCCGTTTTCGTTTCCACCCCTTGTCGGTTCATCAGCAATTCCTGTTTTACCGCTTTTACCTGGGGTTTAATAGGGCGAGGCGGTTGGGAGCAAATGTTGTGGTTCTGGGGCT
>CAZPEJ010000860.1:0-2247 GCA_964585465.1 uncultured Ardenticatenaceae bacterium | reverse complement strand
CTAAAGCACTCTATATAAGTGGGGCTTTTACCATGTGGGAAGTTAATGCTCGTAACATTATGCAGGAAATGAGCGGTGTAATTTCAGCCGAAAAGGAATGGGCACTGCGAGATGCGATTAGTATTGCTTACATACCTTACAATCGGGTTGATTTTATGACCTTGTCGCCAGAAATGAGATACGAAAGTATTGAACGAACCGGTGCAACCTTTAGGTCATATCAAGATCGAGGTGATCCATTAGGATTTCTCTTGGCAGGTGATGGTCAATTTGCTGCTATTTCTACAGCAGGTTACACAAATGCACTAAAGGGAAATTACGGAAATGCATCGAAAATATATCATTTCTCCCTGATTGTTGCTTATGGGGTACATTCTCGATATCTTCGAGATACATCCTATGGGGCGACAGGTTATTTCCATCGCCTAACTTGTGAGCATAACGGTCCTGTTTTTTTTCATAACCAAAGACTGAGACGATATGGTTTCAATAATAGACAACCAACTAGCGAGGAGCTGGTAGTTTCAGGTGGGTGGCAAAAGTGGATGGATAGTGATTATTTTGAGAAGTGGACTTGGGTTGAGTGGGAGACACCTTATCCTCCTGTGGGATGTAGTTATACACCATAGTCGAAGGAGTATGATAATGATATGTAAAGCCGTTAACACCAATAACTGGCCAATCTGGTTTTTTATCTTTGGACTGATTTCTATGGTTGCCTGTCAACCAATTGGGCAAGTAGTAAAGACACCTGTAACACAACAAATCCTTGCAACCGAAAATGTGCCATCTACAGCTACTATAACACCAACAATAGCCCCCTCGGCAACAGTAACCCTAACATCATTACCTACACCCACAAATACAGTGATACCAACACCGACACCAACAATCTTGCCCTTGCAGAAAGTAAGTGAACTGCCGATTAATTCCGCCTATTTTACGCTTTCAAGTGATGGCATGTTATTGGCTACTGTGGATCGAGATACTGGTATTTTGTATATCTTTGACACTCGGAGTGGGGAACTCAAGTGGGAAATTGAAGAAGAGAACCGTGGAATGACAGGTTATATTCTTGATTTTTCACCTGATGGGAATTTTCTAGCTGGAGGTGGGGGGGAGCAAGACGTATATGTTTGGAATATGAACACAGGGGAGACAACTTATATCCTTTCTGAGCCATATGATACGGTTGATAGCGTTTCATTTTCGTCAGATGGTGAACTCTTGGCTGTTTCTGCGATAGAAACATATTCCTCGCCTTATCGTATCATGGTATGGAATATGGACACGGGACAACCATTGGCTGACCAATTCAATGCAGATGATTATGGTTGGTATGTTGTTAAAACTGCCTTCGTCCCTAATCACCCTCATTTACTTGCCATAACTTCTGCTAATTTCAATACTTCAGAAACATGGCAAGAAGGTTATAGACCTGGAGGATTGTATTTTTGGGATGTAGATAATCAACAACTACAAGAAGTACTCACCGGAACTTTAGGGGAGTTATTAACTACGTCTCCCGGTGGTCAATTTGTAGCAATGTCTATTGATGGGTATCTACGGGTTTGGGATATGCAAAACGAGGTAGAGATTCTAAGCCTAAGCTTGGATGAAACATCATTCACAACACGTATTGCTCTTACAGATACAGGATTGATTGCTCATTTAGATTCATCGGGTACCTTAACTCTTTGGAGTTTGCAAGGGTGGGTAATATCCATGTTGACTTCAGATAGGAAAATATCTGATATGGACTTTACCCTAAGCGGTGAGCTTCTCATTGCTTATCTTGCGGACAATACACCAATAGAAGTGTGGCATGTGAGTGAATAGACTCCATTCGATTAAGCGGAAACGACCAACCAGTTTTACTCCCAGATGATGTACTTGGTCGGGATTGATTGTTGTCTGGTGGTGTGGCAGGAGAACAGCAGTGGCATCTAGCAGGTGTGGGGGCGGCATTTGCTCAATAACGGTGGGGGGTTGGAAACGGCCGTTTCCCTGACCACCGCCACCAACCGCGACGAAACCAACGCTAGCATCAGCTACAACCCCGTCAACGACCAATACCTGTTGGTGTGGGAGTATAGCCAAACCGCTACCAACCACGACATCCACAGTCAACGACTGTACAGCACTCTATCCCTGCATGGCGGAGTTATCCCCCTGGCCGAGGGCAGCACCGACCAACGTTACCCCGACACCACCTACCATGCCACAAACGGCCGATACTTCACCGTC
>CAZPEJ010000859.1:0-2252 GCA_964585465.1 uncultured Ardenticatenaceae bacterium | reverse complement strand
CAGAGAACGGGTTGGGTTATTGATGGCAGGTTCCGAAGCATAATAAACCGCAAACGGTAAACCATTTGCTGTTTACGGTTTACAAAAGGCAATCATGCAAGCAACCACAGATACCACAAACTCATTTCGAGAGCGTTATTTACGTCCTCTGGTCATTCCCTTGTTAGCCATTGTCACTGCCCTTATCGTTGGGGCCATCCTGATTATTGTAACGGCCGAATCTCTGTTAGTTGGGCTGGAAAAAGTAGCTATCGGGTATTGGGGCATCATTGACGGGGCTTTATTTGGCCGCAATGGCATTACCAATGTGCTGGTAGCCACCACCCCCTTAATCCTCACTGGGTTAGCAGTTGCCGTGCCTTTTCGCGCCGGGTTGTTTAACATCGGGGCAGAAGGGCAATTTGTGGTGGGGGCTTTTCTGGGCACGTTGGCAGGCATCTATTTACCGTTGCCACCTGTGATTCACCCCATCGTGGTGATGTTGACTGGCTTTTTGGGCGGGGCATTGTGGGGATTTATCCCCGGCATTTTGCGGGCTCGCCTCGGTTCCCACGAGGTGATTAACACCATCATGCTCAATTTTATAGCCATCGTCCTGGTCAATTACTTTGTGCGTGGCCCCTTCAAAGACCCCAACCCGTCGAATGTGCAAACGTTACCCATCCTGGAAACGGCCGAATTGCTCCGTTTTGCTGGGCGGCTACATCTGGGTATTTTTGTGGCCATCCTGGCTGCTTTTGCCATTCGTTACTTCCTCTTTCGCACCACCTGGGGTTTCTCGCTGCGTACCACCGGCCAAAACCCCAGTGCCGCCGAATATGCAGGCATTCGCCCCAAACGTGAGTATGTGCTGGCAATGTCCCTGGCTGGTGGATTGGCAGGGCTGGCAGGTGTTTTAGAGGTGCAAGGGTTGACCCATTACATTACTGAAGGGTTTGCGGCCGGGTATGGGTTTGATGCCATTGCCGTGAGTTTGTTGGCTTCCAATAGCCCCGTTGCCATCATTCCAGCCGCCTTTATCTTTGCCATTTTGCGGATTGGCGGCGACTTTTTACAAATTCGGGCGGGTTTATCCGTTCATATTGTTTCGGTTTTGCAGGGGTTTGTGCTGCTTTTTGTCGCCGCCCCGGCCATCATTCGTTATATCTACCGGGTTAAAGTAACAGGTGGAGCCGCCGAAGGCGCACCACTCACACGCGGTTGGGGAGGTTAATCATGGATACAATTGCTGGTCTCTTAAACCTGACACTCGCCACTGCAACTCCTATTGCGTTGGGTGCTTACGCCGGGCTGTTTAGCGAACGTTCTGGGGTGGTGAATATCGCCATTGAGGGTATGATGTTGATGGCAGCGATGGTAGGGGCGTTTGTGGCGGGTTACACCAAAAGCCTGGCTCTAGGGGTCATAGCGGGTCTATTGAGCAGTGGGTTGATGGCTGCCATGCACGCCTTTATTTCAATTCGGTTCAAAACAGACCAAATTATTAGCGGGACGGTCATTAACATTTTGTCGGCCGGGTTAACGGCACACATTTACCAGATTTACCTGGTGCCACCTCGCTGGCCTGGTTCAGCTGGCACATTCCCCGATCTGCCCATCCCGTTCCTATCACAAATTCCCTTTTTGGGGCGGGTGTTTTTCGATCACCAACCCATTGTGTATACCATGCTCATTTTGACGGTGGTGATCCATTATGTGTTGTTCTACACTCCCTGGGGGCTGCGAATGCGGGCAGTGGGCGAACACCCCAAAGCGGCCGATACAGTGGGTATCAATGTGTTTTTTACCCGTTACGCCAATGTGATTATTGGTGGCCTGATTGCTGGTTTGGGGGGTATCTGGCTGACGTTGGAATGGGTGGGGACGTTTAACATCAACATGACCAACGGACGCGGGTTTATTGCGTTGGCAGCGTTAATTTTCGGCCGTTGGACTCCCTTTGGGGCCTTTGGGGCCGCGTTGCTTTTTGGGCTGGCAAATGCCATCCAGATTCGCACCCAAACCGCCTTCCCCGAAATCCCGGCCGAGTTTTTGCAAATTCTTCCCTACCTGCTCACTATCATTGTGGCTGCCGTGCGACGGCCGATTCCCCCCGCCGCTGTGGGGCAGGCTTATGAAAAAGCGTAGTGAACAGTGAACAGTGAACAGTAGACAGTGAGTACTGTTTACTGTTCACTGAGTACTGTTCACTAAATACTAGAGTCACTTCACAATAGACGATAATAGGATAAGATAGAGTGTATGATATTTAG
>CAZPEJ010000858.1:0-2259 GCA_964585465.1 uncultured Ardenticatenaceae bacterium | reverse complement strand
CGAAGGGAGTGTCAGCACCGGCAGCATTGTCACCCTGGTAATTGGTGGGCTTTGCCTGGGGTTGGTAGCCGCAGCGGTAAACTCAATTATGGTTGCTTTCCGCTCAACGGCCGTTACCCTGGCCTATCAGCACTTTGTCAACAAAAAAGTAGTGTCGTAACGATGTGAAACGTGAACGGTGAAACGTGTGGGGTCGTGACACGTTTCATGTTTCACGTTTTACGATAAAATTTCCTTTGTGGATTACGGCCTTCTGCTCTCTCGCTCCCTTCGTTTCGTCTGGCAGCACAAATCGCTGTGGTTATTTGGCCTGTTGCTGGGGTCAGGTGGTTATGTAACAGATTTTGCTGCTGGCCGGGTGTTGGAAAGATTGCCCGATTTGCCCACCGATTTGCAAACGTGGCAATCTTTTCTATCCCAACTTGACCCGATAAAACTTGGCGGTGTGAGTGGGGGGCTGATGGTGGGTGGGGTAGCTCTCACGCTCATTTTTTGGCTTCTGGCAACCTGGGGAGAAGCAGCCCTTATCAGCGCAACCTTACAAACGCAACAAAATGGAATGGTGTCTTTCCGCCTGGCTGCCCGGCAGGGTTTTCGGCTGCTGGGGCGGTTCATTGCCATAGATACCCTGGTCTTTTTCCCCTGGTTTTTGCTGGCTTTGCTGGCTTTGTTAGTGATTTTAGTTTTGTTTCTGGGTGTTGGATTTTTGTCTTACCAAAATGCTTCGCTGGAAGCGGTGATGGGGGCGACGGGGCTGGGGTTGTTTTGTTTGTTGTCGGTTTCGTGTCTGTTAATACCGGTTGGGTATTTGACGTTTCTGTTTCGCACGGTGGCGTTCCGAGATTCGGCCGTTCATGGTACCGGGGCACGGGTTACTATTCGGCACACCTGGGGGGTGGTGCGGCGGCGATGGACAGACATTTTGATGGTTGCAGTGATAGTTGTGGCGGTTCAGGTTGGTTTGGGGTTGCTGTTGAACCTGGTGTCGTGGCCGATAACGGCCGTTTCTGCCTACTTCTCCCTCGCCCTTCTCCCTTCACTCCTCGATTTGCTGCTTATTTTGCCCCAAACCATCCTGCAAACCTTTATTGTCACCTTTTGGACAGTTGCCTTTTTGCAAGTTATGAATTATGAATGATGACTCATGGAAACACACAACCTGGTTCATCATTCTTGTTTGGGTGTAGACACTGGCGGCACGTTTACCGATTTTGTATGGGTGGATGAAAACGGCCGTTTTCACATCCACAAACAACTCAGCACCCCCCACGACCCTTCAGACGCGATTTTACAGGGTATAAAAAACTTACAGGTGCCAGAAACGGCCGAAATTGTTCACGGTAGCACCGTTGCCACCAATGCCCTGCTGGAACGCAAAGGAGCCAAAACCGCCCTCATCACCACCAAAGGGTTCGCCGATGTGCTGGAAATTGGGCGGCAAAACCGGCCAGACATCTACGCCCTGGTGCCGCAAAAACCCCCGCCGCTTGTCCCCCGGCAATGGCGGTTTGAGGTGAACGAGCGTGTCACTGCCCAAGGTGAAATTCTCATCCCCCTGGATTCGGCCGATTTACACCCCATCCTGGCGCAACTGGCCGCCGACGGCATTGAATCGGTGGCTGTATGCCTGCTCTTTTCATTTTTAAGACCAGAACATGAACGGCAAATTGAGAGAGAAATTAGGGATTGGAGATTAGAGATTAATCCAGCAATCTCCAATCCCCAATCTCTAATCTCCCATATCTCCCTCTCCTGCGACATCCTGCCCGAATACCGCGAATATGAACGTACCAGTACCACCGTTATCAATGCCTACGTGGCCCCGCTGATGGGGCGGTATCTCTCGCGGTTGGGGCAGAAGGTGCAACCCCGCCGGTTAGCCATTATGCAGAGCAACGGGGGAGTGATTAGCGCAGAAACGGCCGTTTCCCAGGCTGCCCGCACTGCTCTTTCTGGCCCGGCCGGGGGGGTGGTGGGGGCGCGGTTTGTGGCCGAACAGGCTGGTTTTGCCGACATCATCACCTTTGACATGGGTGGCACCAGCACCGATGTCGCCCTTTGCCCCGGCCGCTTGCCCACCACCACCGAAGGCGAAATTATTGGGATGCCTCTGCGCCTGCCCATTATTGACATTCACACAGTTGGGGCGGGTGGTGGCAGCCTGGCCTATGTAGACGCGGGTGGGGCATTGCATGTTGGCCCGCAAAGCGCGGGGGCAGAGCCAGGGCCAGCGTGTTATGGGAGGGATGAGGGGCGAGG
>CAZPEJ010000857.1:0-2268 GCA_964585465.1 uncultured Ardenticatenaceae bacterium | reverse complement strand
TGGAGATGAGAGATTACCAGACTAATATGAAAAGCTGAAACAATTCACCCCAAAGACGCAAAGAGCGCAAAAAAAGAGACAGCGTAACTTCACAAACAACATCTGCCCACTGCCCACTGTTCACTGCCCACTGTCCACTGTTCACTATCCACTGTCCACTGCCCCCTGCCTACTGCCCACTGCCCACCGCCTGCTTCACCTGGTGTTCCAAATGTGCCCAATACCAATCCAAAACAGTGCGAGTAACACCCTCACGCGCCCCAAATATCAATTTACGGCCGACTGCATCCAAAGGATACGCTTCAATGGAAACGGCCGTTTCCCCCGCCATCTTCTCTTTCACCTGAATCGTAAACCGGGTGCGGTCGCCCACTACCTTGCCGTGAATTGTTTTGTCAAATTGCACTTCCAGCGTTCGGCTACTGGCCTCTTGTTTTAATAGTTTGCCATTCAAACCCACCATCGCTGCCTGTGCCGCCGCAAAAACGGTGTCACCAGGCACAGTATAAATCTTTTCTTCGAGAATTGTATAGGACATTTTGCCTCTCAGACCTGACAGCCATACTGCATAAGTGAGCGTCCAGAAATTAGTTCGTTTAGACCGCTGAAGCGGTCACTACGAACAAAAACGAGAAGTTATTTTTAGACGCTTACCTTGAAGCAGATTAGAGATTGGAGATAAGAGATTTGCCAATCTCCAATCTCTCATCTCAACAATAAAGTTAGTTTATGCCTTTTGTGAATATAACAATTCACAACTTCCAACCCCTCAAACATCAATCAACGTCACTTGCGAGAATAACGATTCCACCAACTCACGAGAGCCAACGGCCGTTCCACTCATACTGGCCGTCGCGGCCCCGCAGGCAATCCCCCAACGTAACGCCTCCCCCAGGGGTAACGATTGGCTCAACCCCCACACCAGCCCCCCCACCATCGAATCACCCGCCCCAATCGGGTTTTTCTCCTCAATAACCGGGCTGGCCGCAAAACAGACCTGTTTTTCATTTGCCAACAACGCCCCCCGTTTGCCCAGCGACACCACCACATGCGCCACCCCCAACTGCTGTAACATTTTGGCGGCAGTGACCATTTCGTCAATAGATTCAACCGGCAACCCGGTCAGTTTGTGAATTTCTGTGTCGTTCGGTTTAACCAAAAACGGCCGTGCCTGGCACCCGTCCCGCAACGCTTCCTCGCTGGTATCTAAAATGACACACGCCCCGGCCGTTTGAATCAAAATAATTAACTGCTGATACAACTGAGAAGGCACACCCGGTGGCAAACTGCCAGCCAATACCCACCAATCCCCCGGTTTGGCGTGTTGGCGCACCTTTTGTTGCAACGTATCTTGTTCCGACGGCGAGATAGTAGGGCCGGGTTCATTCACCTTCAGGTAATGATCCTGCGCCTGGGAAAAAATACTCACATTGGTGCGGGTTTCCCCGGCCACCCAAACAAAATCGGTGGCAATGCCCAATCGTTCCATACCATCGCGCAGTAGTTCACCACTACGCCCCCCTGCAAACCCCAGGGCAGTGCTTTCGGCCCCCAGAGAACGCAACATCCGCGAGACATTCAGCCCCTTGCCGCCATAATCCACACGGCAGGCGGTGGCCCGCAATACGTTATCATACTCAATCGTTGGCACAATGAGTTCGCGGTCTATGGCCGGGTTGAGGGTAACAGTGTAAATCATGGGGTTTCTCTCCGTTTGTCTGGGGCCGGGTGGGTATAGGCATACCACAAACCAGATAACGCCCCCAGAACGGTGGTCATCAGAATAACGGCCGTTTTGCCCCCCCACACATAAGCCAGGTGACGACCCTCCAACATACCCAAGAACAACGCGTATTGTGCCCAGGAAACGGCCGTTTCTTTCACCACCGCCCCTGGCTCAAACCGCCTGGTCTGCCAGACACGAATCAACGTAGTAATAACCGCCGCCAGCAGAGCCAACCCTACGGCCAATCCCAGGTTCGGTTCCCGCATCGGGCGGAAAAACAGCCCAAAATACAACCCCAACGCCGCCCCCACCCACACCACACCAGTCTGTTTTACCTGTTTCGATTCCATAATACCCCTCAAAACCAATTTTATTGCCCAGGTTGCCAATACAACTCAATCAAAGCCGCTTCCGCCGCTTCTGTCCAAATGTTTTCTGGCCCCAGATGAGCCGCTACCTGGGGCAACTTTTCTGCCAGTTCATCTAACCCCAGAAGCGGCAAGCCGTGAATTTGGGGAAAAATGACAATTTTGCCGGGATAT
>CAZPEJ010000856.1:0-2276 GCA_964585465.1 uncultured Ardenticatenaceae bacterium | reverse complement strand
GGGATGGTCGGAGGATAGTTCCTCATCGCGCCAGGCCACCAGAATGAAAAACGGCCGTCCTTGTAACCGCCGTACCAAATAAGCCAACAGGTCAAGCGAAGCCGCATCGGCCCAATGAACATCATCCAAAAAGAAGATACCTGGCTGCTTTCCCATCAAAAATGTGGTGAGCAGTTGTGCCAACCCTTCAAAAAAACGTACCTGTGCCCCGACTCCATCGGTTGGGGAGGGTGGCAAATTGGGGAACAGGGTGGACAATTCCGGAAGTAAACGCACTACCTCTGCCATCCAGGGGCGCGGCAGGCTACTAAGATGAGCAGAAGCAGTGGGTAAGGCTAAAGCCGCCCGAAGTGCCTGAACAAAAGGTGCGTAGGCTAACTCTTTCTCCCCTTCGTGACAGCGAGCCGTCACAACGATGGCCTCTGTTTGTGACAGGAAAAGTTCTGCCAGGCGTGTTTTGCCAATGCCTGCCTCTCCTACCAACGCCAGGAAACGGCCGTCTGCCCCCACTTGCCGGTAAAATTGGTGCATCTGTGCCAACTCCCGCTCTCGCCCTACCAGTGGCACCGGCTCTATTCGCCATCCCTCCCTTCCTAAAGAGTGATTGCCGATTACTGAATGCTGGCTTTCAGATTTCGGCCGTTCTAAGCGGTTTTCTTGAATGACTTGATATAAGCTAGTAGTCGTTGCCAGAGGAGATACGCCCAGTTCCTCTTCCAAAATACGCACACACTCCTGGTATTGGTTCAAGGCAGCCGTTCGTCGTCCGCTCCAGGCATAGAACTGCATCAGGTGACAGTGGGCTTCTTCACGCAGGGGATCAAGCTGTACCCAGCGATGGCCATAATGGATGGCCCGTTCCCAATTACTGATCTGGCTGTAGCCCTGGACCAGTTTTTCCAGGGCGGTATACAATCCGCGTTGCAGGCTTTCGCGTTGTAGCAGTTGCCAATCGTCGAACGGGAGGCTATCACGCAGGGAAAAACCAGTGAGGAAATAATCACGGTAGAGAGAAACGGCCGTTTCCCATGCAGCTATTTCTGATTTACCAGCCAATAAAGCATGAAATTGGGTTATATCACACCACACATTGTCTGGTTCCAGGCCAATGACATTGCGGGTGGTGTAGAAGTAAGTTTTGCCAACGGCCGTTTTCAGCGTAGACAGGGTGCGGCGCAGGGCAGCTTTAGCGTGGCTGTCGTCAAATTCCGGCCACAGAAAAGCAGCTAAAACATCCCGACTCTTGCGTTCGGCCGTCTGGGACAGATAAGCCAGCAAGGCTGTTGCTTTGCGGGTATCGGTTTCAATCACTTGCCCGTCCAGTTCGATGCGTGGCGGACCGAGAAAGTAGAGTTTTAACATAGGTGATGAATTAGAAACGATAAATGACGAAGCGTTGACCCTTATTTTACCTCAAATTTGTCACGGACAATGGTTCGTAACGATTTTCGTAACGTTTAGGGGATGGTTCAGGTATAGAGTAAGAGAAACGATGATAACCAGCGGAAGGCATATCTATCACAGTAAATAACGATAATTCAAGGAGAAGCAGATGAACAATAGCAAATCATTAACATCCCAAGAAAAAAGTCGCGGCGATACGGCCGTAGATGGCCTGATAGCCGGTATGGTGGCGGGCGTGGGAATGGTGATTTATCTGGTGATAGCTGGCTTGTTATCTGGCAAAGGGTTAACGGAAATGTTGAGGCTTTTTGATCCGGCACAAGCGGACAATGGTCTGACGGGGACGCTAGTGCATCTGGCCGTGTCGGGTATTTATGGGGTGATTTTTGCCCTGATGATGAGGGGGTTAGGGCAGGTACGGCCGTCTGTGTTGCGCGTAAGCGGGCTGGCGGGACTGGTGTATGGATTGCTGCTGTTTGCTCTGGCGCGGGGAGTGTTGTTAACGGCCGTTGACTCCCCCCTGTTGCGAGTCACCCCCCTTCACTTCGCTATCGCCCATGTGGTTTATGGATTAGTCCTCGGTTATTGGCTGGGGAAGAAATAATTACGTCAATAGGAGTGAGTTATGAAACGGGTTTTGAAGTGGATTGGACTTGTAATAGGTGGTGTGTTGGGGCTGATTGCTCTGGTCGTGATTGGGCTGGTGATTTATGCCAATATCAAGTTTCATCAGGTGGTGAAACGGCCGTTATACGACATAACGGCCGATACCAGCCCCGAAGGCATTGCCAGGGGTGAATACCTGATACGGGATGTGGTGGGCTGCCAGGGTTGTCATGGCCCGGCCATACCTGAAGGGCAGGAAGCAGAAC
>CAZPEJ010000855.1:0-2276 GCA_964585465.1 uncultured Ardenticatenaceae bacterium | reverse complement strand
CGATATAAAATTTATCCTCTCTTGTCCTCATGACCTCCTCCAGTTACTTGAGAATATAACTACAAATCCATCAAAATACGCAGATACTCTTCTACTTTTTGCATAGTTTTAGGTTTGATAACACCCAAAGCCTTTTTTCCTAACCGTTTTTTTGAAACGGAACGAATTGCATCGCAAAGAATAAGACTTGGAACGGTTAACCCTCCCTCCGGTGGATTAATGGAAATGTGAGAGGGGATGTGGCGATTTTTGCTAGTAATTGGTAGTACAAAGACTAGCTCAGCCAGACCTTGATTGAACAAATTGGTTGAGATGATTAAAACTGGTCTCTGACCTCCCTGCTCATGGCCTAGTATGGGATCTAGATTTGCTATCCATACTTCGCCTCTGGACGGTTGAACTGCCATTTATAAATCCTCTAACCCATCTGTTAAAGTTACATCCCATTCACTCAGTTCAGCTTCATAATCATTCCATGTTTCTTCATCTGTTCGCAAAGTAGCGTATGCTGCGTTGACTGTTTCTAAGAATTGTTGGCGACGATATAGATCAATTGCCTTTTCTACAATTTGCTGCATAGAAACACCTGCTGTTTGAGCTAATTCATGTAATTTCATGTGAGTCTGTGTCGAGACGCGAATAGTTGTTGTCATCATTGTTCCACCTGTTTGTCAACAAAAAATCTACCGGATAGTAGATATTTTATGGTCAGTTCTTTTATGCTCTCAATGTCCTGATTGTAACATAACCTCTGGCAAAAGCAGCTACAACCTGGAAAGTGTTGGTTTGTTTTTCTGGCTTTAGTTGGTAGACCTACTGGAGTGGGAGCTACGAACCTGGGGGTGGGAATTACGAGTCTGGCGGTCTGTTGGAGAAGGGTAGAATAACAGACGGATCACGCGGATGGAACGGATATACACAGATAAGGCCAGAGAAAAAATCCGCGAAAATCCGTCAAATCTGCGTCATCCGCGTGCCATTGCGACTTTTCCGCCAAATTGCCAGGCGGAGTATAATGAGGGGGAATCACAGGAATAACTCAGGAGGTTGTATGAAATTTGGCCCGGTTTTGTTGGCGGAGGCAGAAGGCAAGGTTTTGGGACATAACATTGCCGGGCCGGACGGCCGTCGCGCATTACGAAAAGGGAAAGCTTTAACAACGGAGGATGTTACCTGGTTGCGGGACATCGGCCGAAAAATGGTGTATGTGGCAGAATTGGAAACAGGGGATGTGGAAGAAAACGAAGCCGCTGCTCGTGTGGCTCAGGCTGTGATTGGGGATGGGGTGCGGCTTTCTGGCCCGGCCGCCGGACGGATGAATTTGATGGCGACGGGTTTGGGTGTGTTGCAGGTGGAGGTGGCGAAACTGGTGCGGCTGAATGCGTGTTCTGGCATCACACTGGCGACTTTACCCACCCATACGGCCGTTCCGCGCGGCAAAATGGTGGGTACGGTGAAGATTTTACCCTTTGCTGTGCCAGAAACGGCCGTCCGGCAGGCCGAAGCAGTTGGGCCATTGCTTCAAGTGACCCCATTGCAGGCGAAATCGGCCGTTCTCATTCTTTCTGGTTCCCCCTCTGCCAGAGAGCGAATTGTGGAAGGGTTCGACCCACCCGTGCGTACCCGCCTGGCTGCGCTGAATGCCAGTTTGCAGGCGGTTGAATTTGTGCCGTTGGAAGATGAACAAGATGAGCGAAAACTGGCAGATGTGATTCAAACCTGGGGGCAAAAGGTGGAACTGGTGATATTGGCAGGGGAAACGGCCGTTATGGATCGGTACGACATGGCTCCGCGGGCCATTGAACGGGCGGGTGGCACTGTCACCTGTTTTGGCGCCCCCGTTGACCCCGGCAACCTCCTACTGTTGGCCTACCTGGGGCGTGTTCCTATTTTAGGCGCGCCGGGGTGTGTGCGTAGCCTCAAAGCCAACATTGTAGATTGGGTATTACCCCGGTTGTTGGTGGGCGACTATCTCACCCATGCCGATATTTTTGCCCTGGGGCATGGGGGTTTGCTGGAAGATGTCCCAGAACGGCCGTTGCCGCGCAGTCGGGTTTCATCGGGGTAGAGACATTACTCAGTAGGCAGTGTTCAGTACCTGGTGGACAGGGGGTGATTGGGGTAATGACTATTGGGCACTGATAGTTTGACACCCCCCGTTAGATTAGGTAAATTATACACTGTTCATAAGATTCTTTTTGGGCAAACTGCACAACTAGCATCAGTAATCAGTAGGGAATTACCAGAGGAAACGTATCTTCAAAAACCTGATGAGA
>CAZPEJ010000854.1:0-2281 GCA_964585465.1 uncultured Ardenticatenaceae bacterium | reverse complement strand
GTTCCCTGCTCACTGTTCCCTGCTCAGGAGTTCCTATGACTACCCCGTGGAAACGTCGTTATGCACAACGTACCCAACGTATGAGCAGTTCTACTATTCGAGAGCTGCTTAAATTGACCGAACAACCCGATATTATTTCTTTTGCTGGTGGGCTGCCTGCGCCGGAGTTATTCCCAACAGAGGCGTTTCAGGCGGCGGCTGACCGGGTGCTGCAAAAAATGGGGCGCAAGGCGTTGCAATATAGCACCACTGAAGGGTATTTGCCCTTGCGCGAGTTTATTGTGCAAAAGATGGGCGAATATGGCATTAAGGCGACACCGGATAATGTGTTAATTACCAGTGGGTCGCAACAGGCGTTAGACCTGATTGGCAAGTTGCTCATCAATCCAGGTGATACGATTTTGACAGAACGGCCGACTTATCTGGGGGCTTTGCAGGCGTGGCGAGCGTATCAGGCTGAATTTACTTCGGTGCCAATTGATGAGGATGGGTTACGAACCGATTTGTTGGAAGAGGCGTTGACCAGTGGGCCAAAGTTTATGTACATTTTGCCCAACTTCCAAAACCCGGCCGGGGTGACGCTGTGTGCCGAACGGCGGCAAGCCCTGATTCGGATGGCTGACCAGTATGGGATTCCCATTATTGAAGATGACCCATATGGTGAGTTACGGTTTGAAGGAGAGCATATTCCCCCGTTGGTCACATTGGATTCATCGCGGCTAAACGGCCGTTCCCCTTCTTACAACGGTTTAGGGCTGTTACGTGGAAACGTGATTTACCTTAGCACCTTCTCCAAAACCCTGGCCCCCGGCCTGCGCCTGGCCTGGATAGTCGCCCCGGTGGAAGTGATCCGTATGTGTGTCACAGCCAAACAAGGGATGGATTTACACACCGGCTCTTTTGTGCAAATGGCTGCTCATGAAATGATAAAAGATGGTTTTTTGAAAGGGCATGTTCGCAAAATTCGCCAGGTCTACCGCGAACGGCGCGACCTGATGATACAAACGATGGAAAAACATTTTCCGCCTGCTGTGCGCTGGACACGCCCCCAGGGTGGGCTGTTCCTCTGGGTCACATTGCCCGACAACATAGATGCAGCTGATGTTTTGCAAGCCGCATTAGCGTATAAAGTGGCCTTTGTGCCTGGACTTTCCTTCTATCCCGATGAAAGTGGCCGAAATACATTTCGTCTTAACTTCTCCAATGCCCAGCCCGAACAAATTGTGCAGGGTATTGAACGATTGGGGCAGGTATTAACGGCCGTTTTACCCACTCACCTCGCCGCACAGCCACAAGAAAGTGAACTGGTTTTAAGTTAAATGTCAGGTTGCCTGGCATTTTGAAGAGGTGTACTCATGATAGGTCATAAAACATTTACCGAACACGCCGATGATTGGACAGCCCTCACCCCGCTGGATAGGCGGGAAAAGGTGCGCCAGGAAGCGGAGCAGTTTCTCAACCATGAATTACCGACAAATGTTCACATCTTGGACATTAGCGAAACGGCCACCGCTATTGGTGGTCTGTTTGCTGTGACGGTCTGGTATCGAGAACCTGAACGTCCGGCGGAAAAACCCGCCAAACGGGTGCATCTGCGCCCGGAAGAGGAGAGCGCGGAACTACTGGAGCGTATGATACACGGAGAACGTCCGGCTGATCCGCTCGATTTATTAGTTTCGGCGGAGTTGGTGCGGCGGGGAGCCAAGTAGACATTATTGTTTGTTGAGTCAAGAAGATTGGGTTTTATTGCGTATGGCGTGTTTTGCGGCTCATACGCAATAAACAACATCAGGAGAAAAATAATGGAAACTTCCATTATCATTGCCGGGTTTGGTGGACAAGGGGTGTTGTTTGCGGGTCAACTGCTGGCTTATGCAGGGATGGATAACGGCCGTTATGTCACCTGGATTCCTTCCTATGGGCCAGAGATGCGCGGCGGCACGGCCAACTGCACTGTCATCATCAGCGACGAACCCATCGGTGCCCCCATCGTGTCGCGCCCAACGGTAGCGATTGTCCTCAACCAGCCCTCGTTCGATAAATATGAACCATTGGTCAAACCAGGCGGGCTGCTGGTGGTGAATGATTCCATTGTCACCAGCCAGAGCCAGCGTGATGACATTGAGACGCTATACATTCCTGCCAATGCCATTGCCGAGGAGTTTGGCACGGTCAAAATGCTTAACATGGCTGTTTTGGGGGCGATGCTGGCAAAACGGCCGATTCTTCCCCTGGAAGCCATTGAACAAGGGTTAATCAATCATATACCCGCCGGAAAAGC
>CAZPEJ010000853.1:0-2282 GCA_964585465.1 uncultured Ardenticatenaceae bacterium | reverse complement strand
GCAGGTATCAACCAGATCAACCCACAAGGGTCATTCGACCTGGTTTCGCTGCTCATTGGTGTGAATAACCAATATCGCGGCTACGACCAGGAAGAGTACCGCCAGGAGTTTGTCGCCCTGTTGGAGCAGGCCATTGGGTTTGCGGGTGGGCAGGTCGGGCGGGTATTGGTGCTGTCCATTCCCGACTGGGGTGTGACTCCCTTTGCCGCCGGGCGAGATGTAGGGCAAATAACGGCCGAAATTGATGCCTTCAACGCCATTAACCAGGCAGAATCGGCCCGGCTGGGTGTGGCCTATGTAGACATCACCCCCATCTCCCGCGAAGCAGCGAATGATAGCTCTTTAATTGCAGACGACGGGCTGCACCCTTCTGGTAAAATGTATGCCCAATGGGTGGAAGCGGCATTGCCGGTGGTGTGTGGTTTGATTGGAGATTAGAGATTGGAGATTGGCCAATCTCCAATCTCTAATCTCCAATCTCTTAAAGGAATGTACATGAATACTCAACTTATTATTCTCATTGCAGTGGTTGTGTTGGTTTTGATGGGTGTGGTGGCCTTTTTTGTCCGCCGTTCTGAGGCAAAAAACGGGGTGGAGGAGGTGACAAATTGGCCGCCTCCTGTTGAGCCGCCTGAAGAGAAAAAAGCCCCTGTGCCACCTGCGGGGTTAAATGCAGAAATCATTCGACAAATCAACGTTGCAATGGGAAGCGGCCGTAAACTGGAAGCTATTAAACTGTATCGGGAGGCAACGGGTATTAGTTTGGCAGAAGCGAAAGCGGCCGTTGAAGACATGGAACGCAACCCGGCTGCTTACCTGGCGAATCTTACCGTAGACACAGAACGGCCGTCTACCGTTTCCATCAGCCGCGAAGCCATGAGCCAGGTTTTTAGCCACATTCGTTCAGGCAACAAAATTGAGGCTATCAAACTGTACCGCGAACAAACAGGGTTGGGACTCAAAGAAGCCAAAGATGCCGTAGATGCTCTGGAAAAAGCCATCAACGCCGGAATTCCGGTAGACTCCATGCTTACTGCCCCACCGTCAACTAACTTGCCACAAGGTAACTGGATGCAAGAAGTGATGGACGAAATCCGCGCCGGGCGCAAAATCAACGCTATCAAAATCTACCGCGAGAACAGTGGCCTGGGGTTAAAAGAGTCGAAAGATGCGGTGGATGCACTGGAGAAGAATTTATAGGGAAATTGTGAATTGCGAATCGTGAATTGTGAATGCTCTCTTGTTCACAATTGGCTATTCATCATTCACAATTCATTATTTTCCCCTTTTGAAAGGAAATAGATGAATCTCACAAAGTTTGAAGTTCGCCGGGGTGCCTACTACGACTCGGTGGTGTTGATGCAGTTGCAAAAAGGGTTAGCCGGGTTGGCGGGGATACATGACGCCGGGGTGGTGATGGCGACTCCGGCTAACCGCGAGTTGTTGCAGGCCAGTGGGTTTGACCTGGCGGGCATTACAGCCAAACCAGATGATTTGCTGGTGGTGGTGAAGGGGGCGAGCGAAACGGCCGTTTCCCATGCCCTATCACAAATTGACCCCCTGCTGCAAAAACAACGCCCGGTGGGTGGGCAAGATTTTCAACCAAAAAGTTTAGAATCGGCCGTTAAACTCCAACCCAATGCCGCCTGGGTGCTGGTTTCTGTGCCGGGGCGATATGCCGCCGGAGTGGCCCGCGATGCCCTCGACCTGGGCAAACACGTCTTCCTCTATAGCGACAATGTGCCACTAGCCGACGAAATCGCCCTCAAACAAACTGCCCGCGACAAGGGGCTGCTGGTGATGGGGCCAGACTGCGGCACCGCCATTATCAACGGTGTAGGGCTGGGTTTCGCCAATACCGTGCGGCGCGGCCATATCGGGCTGGTGGGCGCATCGGGGACGGGGCTGCAAGCTGTTACCAGCGAAATTCATAACCTGGGCGGTGGCATCTCGCAAGCCATTGGCACGGGCGGGCGCGACCTGAAAGCCGAAGTAGGGGCCATCACCGCCCATCAAGCCCTGCGTTTTCTGGCCCAAGACCCGCAAACCCAGGTGATTGGCCTCATCTCCAAACCACCTGCCCCGGCCGTTGCCGCCGATTTACTGCTGGCGGCCAATGCGGTGGGCAAACCGGTGGTGGTCAACTTTATCGGCTACCCGCCCCCCGGCCGACAAATTGGCAACCTCTATTTTGCTACCAGCCTGAGCGAAACGGCCGAACTTGCCCTTCAACTTTCCAATCTCCAGTCTCCAATCTCCCATCTCCCATCTCCCATCTCTGG
>CAZPEJ010000852.1:1193-2283 GCA_964585465.1 uncultured Ardenticatenaceae bacterium | reverse complement strand
TATACAGCGTCTCTAGCCCCTTCACCCACTGCACCGGAGAGGCAATTTGTTGTTGCAAAATATCTTTAATCTCGTCCACCGTTTGCGGGTAAAAGTCACCGGTTACATTAGTCACCAAAGGTATTTTGGGTGTCCTGATGTGCAACCGATCTAACCCCCGGCGCAAAGGCGCACTGGCTGGAGCCACGATTTTTGTATGGAACGCATGACTGACGGGTAAAGGAATCGCCCGGAAACCCTTTTCTGTAAAAACTTCCACCGCCCGTTCCACATCCCTACTCGCTCCCCCAATAACTGCCTGTCCGTAGCTGTTGATATTAGCTGGCACGATGTAGCCGCCTATCTCTTTTAGGATCTGCTCCACCACATCAATGGGAGCTAACACCGCTGCCATTTTGCCATTGTCCTCGACACTGACTTTGCTCATTTCGCTGCCCCGTGCGGCGGCCGCTTCCAAACCATCGGCAAAAGACATAATGCCTGAACTAATGAGGGCGGCGTATTCACCCAAAGAATGCCCCATTACTATATCTGGCGTGAAGCCGTAGGTAGCTAACAGTTTGTAAATGGCGATGTCCAGTGTCAACATGGCAGGCTGGGTAACGGCCGTTTGCATCAACTCCATCTCTGCCATCGCCACATTTTCTGGCTCCACAAAAATATAGTCTGTCAGGGGTTTACCCAAAATCGGGGTCATCACCTGGTCAGCATCGGCAAAAACCTCGGCCACCACTGGCGACAACTTTGCCAACTCCTTGCCCATGTTGACATATTGGCTGCCCTGGCCGGGGAACAAAAAGGCCACCTTACCTGGTTTTGGCCCGCTACCTCGGAAAATGCCTTGCGCCTGCAATGCTTTCCATGCCTGCGGATTATCGAACCCGGCCGCTTTTTGGGCTTTGTGAACCTTGTCCAGCAGTTCCTCATGGGTGGCAAAATCAATAATTAAACGTTCTGGGGAAGTGAGAACGGCCGTATTAGGCAAAGCCACCGCCGGAGTCCACCCCCCTTCCACTCGCTGCACCACCCCATCCAACTGCTCCTTCAACGCCGATGCCGTCTTGGCCCCAATCGCCAAAATGCCACGCAC
>CAZPEJ010000852.1:0-1093 GCA_964585465.1 uncultured Ardenticatenaceae bacterium | reverse complement strand
CTTCAACATCCCCGGCACATACTCCTCCACCACTAGATGAAAATTTGTGCCGCCAAAACCGTAGGCACTCACCCCACAGCGACGTGGGTTGCCATTTGTCTGCCATTCGCGCGGCTGGTGAACCAGGTTAAACGGTGAATGGGCAAAATCAATGTTGGGGTTGGGTTTTTCGCTGTTGAGCGTAGGCGGCAAAATTTTGTGATGCAGGGCTAACGTGGCCTTGAGCAACCCGGCCGCTCCCGCCCCAGCCTTGAGATGTCCGATGTTACTTTTCACCGACCCCAGGCCAATGGAACCCGGTTTAGCCGCGCCAAAAATTTTATTCAGGCTTTCCACCTCCACCACATCACCCACGCGGGTGCTGGTGCCGTGTGCTTCCACCAGGGTGGCAGTCGCCGGGTCTAACCCGGCCTGCTCCCAGGCGCGTTGCATCGCCAGTTGTTGCCCGATGGGGTTGGGGGCGGTAATGCCTTTGCCTTTGCCATCGCTGGCCCCGCCCACGCCGCGAATGACCGCGTAAATTTTGTCACCGGCTCGTTCCGCATCTTCCAGCCGTTTGAGCAGGAAGGCCCCGGCCCCTTCGCCCATCACAAAACCATCGGCTCCATCACCAAACGGCCGTGTTCCAGTAGCACTCAGCGCGCCAATTTTGCAAAACTTGACGAAGCTGCCGACACCCATGTTGCGGTCTACCCCGCCCGTCACCACTGCGTCCACCTTGTGTTCGGTGAGCAGTTCAACAGCCGAGTCTACGGCGGCAAAACTGGAGGCGCAAGCAGCGTCGGTGATGAAGTTGGGGCCGCGCAGGTTCAGCACATTGGCCACCCGCCCGGAGACGATGTTGGGCAGTTCGCCGGGCATGGAATCTTCGGTGATGCGGGGCAGGGTGTTGTCAATGACATCGTGCCAATGGGCGAGAATGGCTTCGCGTGCGGCCGCGGGCAGTTGCTGGAACTCTGGTACAGCCTTCAAGGCACGGGCATATTCGGGGAAAATAATGCGCGAATTGGTGATGTAATGGAGTTCCCCCCCCATCGCCGTGCCTAACACCACGGCGGTACGGTCGGTGTCCAGGGGGCGGTTGGGGTAGCCA
>CAZPEJ010000851.1:0-2285 GCA_964585465.1 uncultured Ardenticatenaceae bacterium | reverse complement strand
TTACTTCCGTAAACGGCCGTTCTTTCCCCACCTTCCCTGTTGCCGTTCAAGCCATTATTGTCAATGAGCAAGGGCAAGTTTTGCTGCTCTACTCACCCCATCGGTATGTTCAGGAGACCTGGCAGGTGATTAGCGGTGGGCTGGAGGCCAATGAAACCATCTTGGATGGGGTTTTGCGTGAGGTGCGCGAGGAAATAGGGGAGACGGTGAAAATACGGCCGTTGGGCCTGGTTCATGCCCAAACCTTCCACTATGATGCCAACGTGCGTTACATGCTCGGTCTTTACTATTTGCTGGCCTATGAAGGTGGTGACATCATCCCTGGTGACGACATGCGCGGCAGCCATTACCGATGGTTTCACCCGGAAGAACTAGACACCCTCCACTTTTTTATCCCTCGCCTTTCCTGGCTGCTCAAGCGGGCAGTTTTGTTGTATCATTTGTACAAAAACAGCAGCGAACTTTTGCAACCAGAGTTATAACATAGGTTCTTTGGGAACTCAGGGGTTGACAACCAATGAAACGTGAAATGTAAAACGTGACCGGGGAAATTTCACATTCCACGTTTTACGTTTCACGGCAAACCCCACAAAATCCGAAAGACCCATAACATATTGTATATTGCGTGTTCGGCACGTAACAGGCAATAAAGCAGACATAACTATGCCATCTCCTTTTCCTGGAATGGACCCTTATTTAGAAGATAAAACAATCTGGCCTGGGTTTCACCAGCTACTGGCTGGTGAGATTATGTCTTTGCTAAATCCATTGATTGGCCCCCGGTATTATGCAGATGTCGAGGTACAAACCATTCTGGAAGAAGTAAGTATCGCTGCCACCCACACCATTTACCCTGATACAGGCATTCTTGAGCGTTTAGACCTCTCTCCCCCTGGCCCCATTCCTACACGAGTAGCCGAGACTGTTATTGCCCCAGATGCTCCCATTCACCGCATGGCTATCATTGGTACTCAAGTTAAACTCCGCACGGTTAAAGTATTTATCACGGAAACCAACCAACTGGTGACAGCAATAGAATTGCTCTCTCCATATAACAAACGCCAGGGTAGTGGTTTGAACGAATATCGGCAAAAACGGCTTCGATTGTTACGCTCGTCTGTTCACTTTGTAGAACTTGATTTATTACGAGGAGGGGATCGTCCTGGTCCTGAAGTAGATGAACCACCCGTAGACAGTGATTATATTCTGTTAGTCAATCGGGCTTTTCGCGGCGATGTGCGTATTTCCGACATCTGGCCAGTCGCTTTGAATGAACCCTTGCCATTGTTACCCATTCCGCTCTTACCCGCAGATGGTGATGTGGTATTGGATTTGGGAACGGCCGTTCGCTCGGTTTATGCTAGAGCAGGTTATGACTGGCGCATAGATTATCGCAAACCTGCCCCATTGCCAGTCCTGCGGCCGCAAATGGCAGAATGGCTGAAAGAGGCAGTAGACAGTACTCAGTAGACAGTACTCAGTAAACAGTGAACAGTACTCAGTGAACAGTTACTGACCACTGAGTACTGACCACTTTCCCTTATTATGATTCCTTTCCGCATTGAACTCCCCACCCAATTGGATGTAGGCATGGTAAATGTTTATCTTTTTACCGCGCCAGAGCCTGTGTTGGTGGATACGGGGCTTAAATCGGCCGAAAGTTGGCAGCTTTTACAGGCTGCGCTGGCGCAACACCACTTAAAAATAGCGGATTTACAAAAAGTTATTATCACACACGGCCATGTAGACCATTTTGGCGCGGCGGGGCAGATTGCAGCAGATAGCCAGGCGGAAATTTGGGTGGCGGACATTGGCCTGCCCTGGTTGTTGGATTTTGCGGCTCTCTGGCAGCAACGCACCATTTATTACCGCAACACATTGTTGCCGCATCTGGGGGTGCCGCCCGATGTGATGGAGTTAATTGTTAATTACGTCAGTTATCTGGCGACGCTGTGCGATCCAGTGCCGGTGGAACGAATACGGCCGTTTCGCCTTGACGAGACCTTATTCTTCGGTGGTTTAGAGTGGGAAGTGTTGCACACCCCCGGCCATGCCAGTATGCAAACCTGTTTTTACCAGCCGGAAACCCGTCAGTTGATCTCCGGGGATATGCTGCTGCACAAAGCCCCTACACCCGTAATAGAAAATCCAGCAAACGGCCGTTCCCGCACCCCCGCCCTGCCCCAATTTTTGCACTCTCTCAACCTGATTGAGTCCCTGAACATCGAAACCGTTTACCCCGGTCATGGAGAGATATTCACCAACCCCCATCAGGTCATTCAGCA
>CAZPEJ010000850.1:0-2302 GCA_964585465.1 uncultured Ardenticatenaceae bacterium | reverse complement strand
GTCGCCCCCCGTTTTGTCGGTGCGTCGGGTATATTACGATTCGACATTGGCGTTTTTTGTGTTTGCCAGAAGACGAACAGCCTGGAAAGGTCGCTCTACATCCAGAGGTAGGCTGAAAATTTGCTAGAGTCGAGTTACGGTTAAGGGATGTTTCATGGGTAAAAAGTGGATTTCCTGGCTTCTTGGTGGTTTGTGGTTATTGCTGGTTCTGCTGGCTTTTTCCTGGCGGTTTGGTTTGATAGGCGAAGCAACAGCAGTGACGGTAACACCCAGTCCGCCACCACCCACCCCCACAATGGATGAGTTGTTGGCGAATGTAGCTCCGGACAATTACGATGGCCCCGCGGCCGCGCCGGTGAAATTGGTCGTATTCAGTGATTTTGACTGTTTTTTTTGCAAAGCCTGGCGTACCCGAGATTTGCGTGCCACCCTCAAGGCAGAATTTGGCGATCAACTGGCGATTGTGTTTCGCCATTACCCGATCAAGAGTGAAGGTTCATTGACGGTTGCTGAGGCCAGCCAATGTGCCGCCGAGCAGGGGAAGTTCTGGCAGTTTCATGATGCCTGGTTTGATCAGCATGAGCCAGGTGAAATTACGGAAGAGGAGATTGTGGGCATCGCGGCCGCAATCGAACTTGACATGACCGCCTGGCAAACCTGTCGGGAGTCCGGTCAATTTGCTCCCTATGTCCAGCAGGATTTACATCTGGCGCAAACTACCGGTTTCCCTGAACCCCCCGTATTTTTTGTCAATGGGCGGCGTGTCATTTTTAAGGTGTCTGCCCAGATATATGCCATTCAACAGGCTCTTTTATTCACCTGCCCGGAAGGGCAAACCTGTACCAGTGGTGACGAGTAACAACGAAGATGGAGATAAATGGGATTCTGGGCATTCTGAGTGGTACAACTGCTTTTATGGGTTTACTCCGCGCTTTGCGGGTGGGGGGAAACAATAAGGGTTGGGTTGTCGCTTCGGCGGTCGTGTTAGGCCAATTGTTGCTCACAGCCTGGGTGCGTCCGGCGTGGGCCGGGTATGTGGGAGCGATCTTGTGTTTGCTCCTCATTGTTTTACCTAGCCTGGGGCTGATGTGGTTGGATCGGTTGAGTATGCGCCAACAGTACCGACGGGCACAATTACTGTCCAGCCTGCTCCGCTATCTCCACCCGGCGGATGGCTGGAGCCAGTTACCACGGTTGTTTGAAGCGTTGGCATTGGCAAAGGATGGTCGGGAGCAGGACGCGGCCGCGATTCTCAGTGCCAAAGATGTACCCACCACTCTGGGCCGGGCCGCTGTGGCCCAATTCTATCTGCTTCGTGGCCGCTGGGATGAACTGCTGGCCTGGATAGAAAAACATTACGACGAAAAATCTCTGCTCCGTGACCCCAGTATGATGGTGACGTTGGTGCAGGCATTGGGTGAAAATGGCTGTCTCAACGAAATGATGGCCCGGTATGCCCTGTTTGACAAACCACTGCGGCGGGCCAACCGCATGCAGTTGGCGTTGATGCAAATGATGGTATTTGCCTTTTGCGGCCGCAAAGATTTGGTCGAAAAACTGTTCACTGGGCGTTTGTCCCAGTTCCCCCGGAGTATCCACACCCTCTGGTTGGCGACGGCTGACCTGGCGGGGGGCAACCGGGAAGCGGGATTGACCAACCTGCGTCAGATGGTGAGCCAATGCCAGGAATGGCACACCTGGTACGACCAGGCAGACGAGGCCAGTTTGCAGAGTGATGAAGGGCTGGCCCGGTTGGCTCAGATGGCCGAAGAATGTGATGAGGATTTGCTCGCGGCCGCGGACCGCCGCCTGTACCATCCCCTCGCCGACCCCCGTCAACTCCTAAACGAAACCGCCAAAGGACAACTGGCCTGGGCTGAAGCTGGTGTCTTAATTTGAACCAACTCCAAACTCTGCCCTTGAAACCTGAAACTTGGAACCTGAAACTTGGAACCTGAAACTTGAAACGTGAAACTCCCGCCAATATAGTATTCACGTATTACTAACGCCCTATAGCCTGATAAGTACCCAAATGGTAATCTTCATTGTAATCAAACACCGTTATATTCAATCTCAAGCGTGAGACAAAACAATACAGCCAGTAGTATCGGCGGAAAAAAGGAGTGCTTTGTATATGGATAACCAATTTCTGCCCAAACTCCCCCCAATGCGGCCGCTTAAACGACGTATTGCTGGATTGAAACAGCAATTCACCAAGTTGCAACAGCTACCCCAACGGGTCAAAATCATGGCGGCGAACCTGGGGGAACTGCACAACTTGATCCTCTCCAAACTGAACCAG
>CAZPEJ010000849.1:0-2305 GCA_964585465.1 uncultured Ardenticatenaceae bacterium | reverse complement strand
CAATCTCCAATCTCTAATCCCGCCCCGCTGTGTCTCTTTCTCAATCTGTAGGTTGGCTGGAAACGGCCGTTTCCGTCCCCCGCTCCACCTCATCCCAGCCCACCACCATCGCCTTGATGTTCGCCAACGGGGTGTGCCCGGTGGTGGTCAAATAAACGTGCAGCACAATAAAAGCAGCAAACAACCAGGCAACCAGCGAATGAAATGGCCCCAGGAACGGCAGCCCACCCAGGCGGTTGGCCGTTTCCGGCCACCGCTGCACCCCCCACATCAACGCCCCGGTCAGAATTTGCAAGGGCAACAACACATTCAAAATTGCCAGATACGTCACTTGTTGCAGTGGGTTCATCTTTTGGTTGGGGGTTTTTTCAAAGGGGTGAGCCTCGCCCCGGAAGATGCCGCGCAGATAAAACCGCGCCTGGGTGAACATGGCATCAAAAAAACCATGCGGTCGGGGCAAAAATTGGCGAATTTCGCCGCTTACCAGGTGGTAGAAGGCTGACAGGGCGGCGTTAATCACCAAAATAGCCGCCAACACGTTATGCACCAGCACTACATAACGGAAGCTGAAAATGCCAAACAGGTCGGGTTTGTGGATGATTAAGCCAGTGAAAATGAGCAGCAGAATAGCGGCCGTTTGTAGCCAATGCCACAGCCGTTCGTAAAAAGTGTACAGATACAGGGTTTGTACTTCGGCCGTTTGTGGTTTCAGGCGGCGCAAGGCAAAAAAGCGTAACCCGCCATGCGTAAACACCCCCAACAGCGTACCCACCAAGAGCAACGCCCCGCCCCAATCTATCCAGGAGACATTGTTGTGCCCCAGAATGTACAAATCGGCCGTTTGTGTGTTGGGTTGGTAGTAGAGGGAACCATTATCGGCCGTTTCCAACTGCCCCATTGGCACCACCTGGTTATCCGCCACAAACGTCGGCGTTACCCCGCCCGGCACATAACCCGCCAACAACATCGGCTCCGTCACCCGCGAACGCTCCCCGTGACACGTCTGGCACGCTTTTGTTACCCATTCGCCCTGTGTTACATTGTGGTGAATGCGGTAAGGCTGAATTTCGCCCGCGATGTGTGGGTTTTCCAGCCCCAGAGCCGCCAGGTTTTTGGCAATTAAACTGGTTTTTATTTCCGAATCCAGCCGCAACTCCAGTTCCGACAGCTCCCCATCCAGGTTCTCGTCAAAGGTAACCAGCACATCGGCGCGGTAACGGCTGCCATCTAGCCAGGCTGTTTGTAAATCTACCAGGCGCACCGGCCGTTCCGGGTTGCCATACACCCAATACCAGGTGGTAATCAGGTTGTGCGGGGCCAACGAACTGGAGCCATCCCCGTTTTGGCTCGGCAGCAACACCGGGGTGTAACCGGTGAGCAAAGGAGTGGGGTTGCCTGTTTCCATTTCCACCCCGCGACAGACGGTTTGTGGGGTGGTATCTTGGTGCAGCACTGTCCAATCCACCGATTGCCCGGCCGAACCATACAGTTTGGGAATGTGGCAGCTTTCACAACTTAACACACTCAGGTGGCGGTCGGTGTAGGGCAGCCAATCGTGGGGTTGCTGGCTATCGTGGCAGGAGTCACAACGGCGTAAGGTGTTGTTAAACGCCTGGGCCACTGTGCCTTGTGGGTTTTCTCCTTTGGCAAATTGGTGCAACGGCCGATACAAGTACTCACCAAAATCCAGCCGTCGCGGGTCAAAAACCAGGTGGTCGGGGCGGGTGGCCTCGGATTCCTGAAAGTAAACCGGGTTGTTGAGGGCGTAATGGCAATTGGTACAATCCACCACCCGTTCGGCGTGAACATCCCAGGAGCGGGTCAGGTCTGTTTTGCCTGCCAGGTTGAGGCCAGAGTTTGCCAGCTTTTGTGGCGAAATAATTTGCCCGGTGGTAAAGCTGTTCCAATCGGTGGGGGTGCAGGTTTCGGCCGTCAGGGGTACCTGGTTTTCGCTGTGTACCAGCCCGTGACATTGGCCGCATTGGCTGTTGCCGGGGTCTTGCAGGGTGACAAATTCAGGTAACAACTGCCCCTGAACATCAAAAGCGGCCGGGTTCCACACCCAGCTATTCCCCACCTGTTGCACAATACCAGTGTCTGACAAAACGGCCGTATTGGCCCATTGGAACTCGCCCATCTGCAAGGCGGTTACTCTGGCGGCGTTGTTGGGTCGGGCCAGGTGGCAAAGAAAACAGTTCATCTCTACCACGCCCGATGTTTGCCAATCCCATACCGTTGTCTGACCGGTGATGGGGTCGAACAGCGCAGTTTCCGGGTTATCGGCCGTTGGGGTGAGGCTGGTGAG
>CAZPEJ010000848.1:0-2310 GCA_964585465.1 uncultured Ardenticatenaceae bacterium | reverse complement strand
CCCCAAAACCCGCGAAAACCCGCCAAACCCGCCAAACCCGCGTTCCATTTCCCCCCTGCGCCTCTGCGCGAGACCCAAACCCGCCAAAACCCGCGAAAACCCGCCAAACCCGCCAAAACCCGCGTTCCATTTCCCCCCTGCGCCTCTGCGCGAGACCCATTCCCTTACCCATACGCGTACCGCCGGTTTTGCAACACACTTTCTGTGGTGTAGACCAGCAGGGCGACCCAGATAAAGGCAAACCCAATCAGCCGTTCAGGAGGAAATGGCTCTTGAAAAATCAGTACGCCAATCAGGAATTGAATGGTGGGGGCGATGTATTGCAAAATGCCGATGACAGTCAAGGGAATTTCGCGGGCTGCCTGACCAAACATGAGCAAGGGAACGGCCGTTGTTACCCCGGCCAGCCCCAGAAGCAAAGTTGTCAATCCATCTGCATGGGCAAAAGCGGCCGTTCCTTGAAACTCCTGCCACAGTAAAAAACCTAACGCAGGCAAAAACATAAACCCCGTTTCCAGGGTCAGCCCTTCCAGTGATCCCAGTTTGCCAATTTTCCGCAGCAACCCATATGTGCCAAAGCTGAAGGCCAAAACGAGGGCGATCCAGGGTAAACGGCCGTAACTAAATGTCAAATACACCACCCCCACAACCGCCACCCCAATCGCCAGCCATTGCCCCGGCCGCAACCGCTCATGCAGAAACACCATCCCCAAAAAGATACTCACCAATGGGTTGATGAAGTAACCCAGGCTGGTTTCCACCACATACCCACTATTCACCCCCCAGATGTAAGTTACCCAATTCACCGCCAGCAAGGTACCTGCCGCCGCAAAAGTGAGAACAACCCGTTTTTGTCCCAGAGCCGTTTTCAGCCAGCCCCACTGCCGCCGCCAGGTAAGCACCCCTGCCAGAAACAACAACGCCCACACCACTCGATGACCCAAAATTTCCAACGGCGGCACCGTTTGCAGCGCATGAAAATAAAGCGGGAAAAACCCCCACACCGCATAAGCTCCAATCGCCAACCACATCCCTCTGTTCATAAACACCTCCAAACAAGAAACTGAGTTTCTTCGAGAAACTCAGTTTTGACTGTTTGTATGTTTATCATTACTCCCGCAGGCAGGCAATATACAATCTGTCAGGTTATTCATCCTTGGGCTGAAATTGCATAACGGCCGTCCAAACAGATTTTCGTACCTTTTCGATCAGCGAATCAGGTTTGTAGTTCCTGTTTCATTTCGGTGAAAAAAGGAACGGCAGTTAGAAACTGCACCAACGGTTGCAAAGTCGGCCTACGCCGACTAAAAACGGCCGTTCCCAGTCCACACTGGCTGGTTAGGAAAGGTGATTTAATCTTGTCAATCTGGCTGAAGGTATACCAATTCATGGAGATTAGAGATTGGAGATTGACAAATCTCTAATCTCCTTCAGCAGAGTGCCAATTTACGGCCGTTTCACAATGGGCAAATATAACACCAGCCCACCCCCCGGTACGGTTAACGTGGCGGTGGCGGTGGCAGTGGTGCCGTTGGCGGAAACGGCCGTTCCATGCACCGTATACACCCCACCCCCAGGCACAACGGCCGTTACCCATACACTGGCAGCTGCGTGGGCGGGCAGTTGCAGGGCGGGCAGGCTGACACTGCTGCTGCCCCCAGGAACCTGGCTACTGAACTCATACAGCGTGTTCACATTGCCCGTGTTGGTGATAACCAGCCGGAAGGTGGCCGTCAACGTGCCGCTAAGGGTTTGCGCGGGCGGAACAAAAACGGCTTCGATGGCCTCATACCCTAACACAGTAACGGCCGTTTCATCCTGGCTGATCAGGGAGTTGTTGCTCTGCGACTGGGCCGCGACCACCAGATCAACCACACCGGGCAAAAAGTGGGTCATGCCCTGGGCGGTGAATTGCACCGTTTGGGATTGCCCGGCGTTTAGCGTTACTGTGTTGCTGGAGAAACCGCCTACCAGAGCAAACAGCCCGGCCGCCTGTAAGCTGTAACTGTCGGCGACCTGCCCGGTATTGCTCACCTGCACCTGCCAGACGGCCGTTTCGCGTGGGTCTATGGTGGCTGGGCCAGAGAGAATCGTGAGGTGTACGCCCTGGTTCAACACCTGCACCGTGCCAGTGATCGTCGCCGTAATCGCCGGGTTGGTTGATGAAACGGCCGTAACACTCACCCCATAATCTCCCGGCGCGGCCGCCATGTCGGGTGTCACCAGGAGCGTCAAATTTTGGCTGTTAAAAACGAAGGGGGGCAGCGTCACACGGTTGATGGGCTGGCCGTTGAGCAGCAGGGCAGAACT
>CAZPEJ010000847.1:0-2311 GCA_964585465.1 uncultured Ardenticatenaceae bacterium | reverse complement strand
CAGTGCCCGCATTCCCCAAACCCGATTAGATCATCAACATCGCCCTTTTAGGCAACGATGTCAACGAACCTCAGGGTGGTCGCACCGATAGCATCATCATCGTTTCCATCAACACCGAAACAAAAACGGCCGTTATGCTCTCCCTGCCTCGTGACTTGTATGTGGTGATTCCCGGCTGGATGATGAACCGCATCAACACCGCCTTGCCACATGGGCACGGCTCCGATTATCCTGGCGGGGGATTTGGCCTGCTGCACGACACATTGCTCTACAACTTTGGTGTCGAAATTGATTATTACGCCCGCATTGGTTTTGATGCCTTCAAACAAATTGTGGACGAAATTGGCGGCGTGGAAATTGTCGCCAACTGCACCCTCACCGATTGGCGACTCAAATCGCCCGAACTTGACCCAACGGTAGAAGATAATTGGGAACTATTCACCCTGGAAACCGGGGTACATGAGATGGATGGTGATCTGGCATTGTGGTATGCCCGTTCTCGCCGCACCACCAACGACTTTGAGCGCGGCCGCCGTCAGCAGCAGGTTCTCCAGGCCATTTTTAACCAGGGTGTAGACCTGGGGCTGATAGTTGATTTGCCCGATTTTTGGGATATTTTCCATCACGCGGTAGAAACCAATATGGATTTGCCGCTGATGTTACAACTAGCCCCCCTGGCAACGGCCGTTCGGGAAAACGGCATCCAACATCTCTACCTGGCAGGCGACGCGGTACGGGCCTGGTCTGTGCCAGAAACGGGAGCCTCGGTACAACTGCTGCAATGGCAATATGCCCGACCCATCCTGGCGCGGCTGCAACAACCCCCCACCCTCAACCGTTCCACCGCCCCACCCATTCAAGTGGAAGTCGTTTCAGGCGATTACATTTTATATCGCCAGGCAGCCGAAAATCTGGCATGGCATGGATTTGTCCCCGTTTACAGCGAATTAACCGGCCCCACGCCCGATCACACCCAAATTATCTACTATGGCCCAAACTTAAAAGGCTCTTATGATTGGCTGCTCACCTGGCTTTTCCGCCAAAACCGCGACCAAATCGAGTTAGCTGACCCTGATGGCACACCCTACAATTATCGAATTATTTTGGGATGGGATTACAACCCCTGCCTGCCGCAACTGGAAGCCCCGTTATCGGAGTAAATGCCAGGTTTTGAGGAGATTAAAGATTGGAGATTAAACCCATCTTAAATCTCCTGTCTCTCCAAACCGTGAAATCATTTCAACCTGTTTGCTAAACAGGCTGACGGCCGTTATACCCCGTGTGCAGTTCGTGATAATACTCAATCCGCTCTTCGCCATACCGCCAACACAGGTACACTTCACGGCCGTTTCGCTCCGTCAAAAAATCCAACAACCCGGCATTCAAATCCTTAATCACACAGCCATAGGATTGGATTTTTTTCGTCAAATAATCAATGGTAATAAAATCTATCGTCAACTCAGAAGCCACCACCCCACCCACATCCAGGTGGTAATCCTGTACCAGCGGGGTAATTTGCTCTCGCATTCGGGACACTTTAGCTCGTCGCTCCAACAATTGCCGCATTAACGGCCGAATCTCCCGTAATAACTCGTTCGCTTCCTCCAACGTAAAATACTTTGTCACCATGGCACGCCCTCACAAATAAAAAGCGGGGTGCTAGACAACACCCCGCTCTATAACCAGAAAATAGTGATCGCCGACTAATGCCCGCAACCGCAGCCACAACCACTCTCTGTTGCTGCGCCTGCGCTCCCCTTCGTTTTGAAGGAAGTGCCACACCCACAGGAAGAAACCGCATTGGGGTTTTCAATTTTGAACCCACCACCCATCAAAGTATCTTCGTAATCAATCGTCGCTTGATTCAAATACATCATGCTAGTGGGATCCACAAATACCTTCACCCCTTCTTTCTCAATCACATGGTCATAAGAGCGTGGGGCCGCTTCCAGGGCCATACCATACTGCATTCCAGAGCAACCACCACCAGAAACGAATACCCGCAGGCCAAAATTGGGCACACTTTTCTTTACCAACAAATCACGTACTACATTCAGTGCAGCGTCACTGATAAAAATTGTTTCGGTTTGTTCTAAAACATTGATGTCCATAAGTTTCACCTATCCTCTGCAAAATAAGGCAAATCAATAAAAATCAGCAGCATTTTAGCAACAAAGCGGACTCATGTCAATTTTTATGAGATTTTTCGTAAAAATTAGCCGTTTGTTAATCCGCATAGTTATAAAACGGCCGTTAGAAACTGCACCAACAATTGCAAAGTCGGCCTGCGCCGACTGTTCCCAGTCCACGC
>CAZPEJ010000846.1:0-2316 GCA_964585465.1 uncultured Ardenticatenaceae bacterium | reverse complement strand
CAACCGGGCGGTAATTGGAAAACCAGATTAAAAGGGTTTCTGGTAAATGGTGGTAATTACCTGACACACCCCTCCACCTATCCCTTTAATAGTGACACCACCCACAATAATCAGTCCTTCTTCATACCCGTCGGTTTCGCTGATGCTGCCCAAATACTTATTAAAGGAAAACTCCTCACCAGGGGCAATCACAATCCCATAAAAATTGGCGGCGGCGCGGGCAATGTTGTGTTTGCGGGCGTTGGAGGAGCCATAAAACCAGGTGGTGGTTTGGGTTATCAGTTCGGTGATGCCCAATTCGGCTGCGGTGGAGTTGGCGTTCACTTCTGGGACTATCTCCTTGAGAACGATGGGAACGGCCCGGTTGGGGGTGTTTACTTGGGCTAAAAAGTTTTGCAGGGTGGTTTCCAGGTCTAATTCACGGCCGTTTACATGTGGAGCCACCAATACCAGTTCGCGGGTAGCATCGTCAAAATAGAAACGGGCACGCACTGGCTCCCGATACACCTGGTCTTCCAGTTGCGAAATCCAGTGGCGGGCGGCGTTTTCGTCTATAAATACTTTGTGAGCCATGTTACCGTTGCCACTATCCACCATTTCCACCCGCAACCATGTCACCAATTCCTGGGCAGGCAGCACCACTTCTTGCAAATCCAGGTCTTGTAGCGGCTCGGCCAGATAAAAAGTCATGGGGCTGTTGAGGGTTTGGTTAATCTGGTTGGCGGCAACGGGGTCGTCGTAGATGGCGGGTTGGGTGTTGTGGATGAGTAGTTCCAACTGCACGGCGCGAAAGTCGGTTAAGGGGGTGTATAGTCGGCTGCGTGTATTGGCAATGTCCAGGGTACGCCCAGGCTGGCCGGGTTGGTAGCTGGCGGAAGTGCCGTCATAGGCAATGGTGGCGTTGCTGGCGGGTTGGTTGATTTGAGCGGCCAGTTCGTTTAAGGCGTTGTCTAGTTTGGCTTCGTCGAAAACCAGGGTGGGGGCCAGGGAACGGCCGTAATACCAGCTACTAAACATCTCCTGAAACTGTGCCCAGGGGTTGCCACTACGCCCAACGGCCAGGGCGGCGTTAATGGTGGTGTTGACATCTACACTCATGCCCAGCTCGGCGGGTGATTTGGCCCAGGTTTGGTTGGTGGCCGGGTCGGTGAAGGTGATGGCTCGTTCTTGGGCATAGGGAAAAACGGCCGATAATGCCGCCTGGGCCTCTTCCGGGGTTTTGCCACTCAAATCCACACCCCAAATGGTGACACCGGTATAAATTCGGCCGTTATGCTGCGTCTGGTAACGGGTAACGGTGAAGGCAAAAATGAGGCTAAAAATTACCAGGGTAGAGAGGGGGGCCACCAGGAAATAGCTTAAACGACGGCTAAAACGGCCGTACTTGTCCATGTTATCGGGCTGTGGAATCGTTGCTTGCATGGGGGAATTATGAAACGAGAAAGGAAAAACGTCCACCCTTTGTCACAAAAAGTTAATGGTTCTTTGGGAACTCAAGAGTTGACAACCGATGAAACGTGAAACGTGAAACGTAAAACGTGAAATTTCTCTGCTCACGTTTTACGTTTCAATGTAATAAATTAAGGAACGCGGATCAAATAACCTACAGGAGATTGGAGATTGGAGATTGAACCAATCTCTAATCTCCAATCTCCAATCCCAGTTCTGTAAATTGTCTAATTTTCACTCCTAAACAAACAGGGGGGCTAATTTGGCAGCCAGCATCACGTTCCCTTTCACTTTTAATTTGCCCTGAATGAAGGCTATTTGGGGTTTAAGTTCCCCTTTGAGCATGGCAATCATGTCGTCGTAGACCATTGTGACGAGACACTCAACGGCCGTATTTGTCCCCGCATAAGCCCTCCCAGGCGCGTTTTTCAAATCCACCACATACTCACCCCCCTCACTGCCCAGGATGTTGAACTGATACACCGCCCCCACCTGTTGCAACAGGGCCGGGTTCTCCTGAATTTGTTTGTGAATGGCCTCGAACAGTGCCAACGACTTAGGCGGGGCAGGCGGCGGAGGGACGAGGGGCGAGGAGCGAGGAGAGAAGAACGATTCTGCCACTTCTCGCTTCTCACTCCTCGCCCTTCGCTCCTCACTCCCCACTTCCCGCTCCTCAAACAGTTCCACAACCGCATTCGACAAAACGACTTCGTTTCGCTCCTCCACTTTGCACTGGAACAGAATGCGAGTATCCGATTCGCGCCACATCTCGGTGATGATGGTTTCGCCGGGGAAAACGTGTTTGGAGAAACGTACTTTGATACTTTTGAAGCGGTGCGGGTCGTTATTGGCAAACTGTTTAAGGAC
>CAZPEJ010000845.1:0-2326 GCA_964585465.1 uncultured Ardenticatenaceae bacterium | reverse complement strand
CTTTGAGAACTCAGGGGTTGACAACCAATGAAACGTGAAACGTAAAACGTGACCAGAGAAATTTCACGTTTCACATTTTACGTTTCACAGCAAACCCCACAAAATCCGAAAGACCCAGGTTTAATTGACATTTTGTTGAAGGAGATCAGAGATTGGAGATTCAGAGATTTGCCAATCTCCAATCACAATGAAAATGCCAGTTTATTCTCTTTGTGAGTATAATTCAGAAACACAACCCTGGCAGATGTAAAAATATCACCTATTTGAGCAGTTACGACCAAGAAATGAATTGCGAGAAACCATCATGATTACCAAAAAAGAAACAGGGGCTTTGTTACGCATTTTGTTAGTCGAAGATAACCCAGCCCATGCGGAACTGATCCTGCGTAGTTTGGAAGAGCATAAAATCCCGACCAACCTCTACCACGCGCCAGATGGCGAAGCAGCCCTAGATTATCTGTTCCACCGGGGCGAATACAGCGACCCCGTCAAAAACCCCCGGCCGCATGTTGTTTTATTAGATATTCGGATGCCTAAAGTGGATGGGATTACCGTGTTAAAAGAGGTGAAAGCCTCTGTGGAATTGCGCCATATTCCTATTATTATTTTGACAACCTCCAACAATCGTAATGATGTGATGGCTGCTTACCATAATTATGTCAACAGTTATCTGGTAAAACCGATTGATTTTAGCAGTTTTTCCCAGTTGATGGATGAAATTGGGTATTACTGGCTCGATTGGAACCATCTACTCGATTAGAGGCCGGGCGTTCTCTGTGCGCTACGGCTAAATCCAAAGGGGTTATATCGTTCCAACGAACAGACCATAAGGAAAACTATGTCGGCCGATAAAGTTCACATTCTGTTAGTGGAAGACGACCGGGGGCACGCCGAGTTAATTGAACGAGCGTTTGAGTATCGGGTGGAGCAGGCGCAGCTACGAGTAGCCCGTACATTGGCCGAGGCGAACCTGTTGGCAAACGCGGAGCCACCCCATCTGGCGATTGTGGATTTACTGCTGCCAGACGGCAAAGGGATTGAATTTTTACAAACAAGCAAGGAACGGCCGTATCCCATCATCATCATGACCAGTCACGGCGATGAACAGGTGGCGGTGGAGGTGATGAAAGCCGGGGCCTTAGATTATGTGGTCAAGTCCGAAGTCACCTTGTTGGAAATGCCCCACCTGGCAGAACGAACCTTGCGTGAGTGGCGGCATGTGCAGGAGCGCAAAGCAGCCGAAGAACGTCTGCGAGAAAGTGAGGAGCGATTCCGCCAGGTTGTTTCTTCCATTACAGACCACATTTACATGGCAGAGGTGCTGGAAAACGGCCGTTTAATCAACCGTTACCTCTCCCCCAACGCCGAAACCCTCACCGGCTTCCCCCTAGACATGTTGCTGGGCGACCGGGCCAACTGGCTCTCCCTCATCACCCCCGACGACCAAAAACAGGTCAATCTTCACCTGCATCGCCTGGCACAAGGACAAGAAAGCGAAGTAGAGTATCGCCTGTTGCGGCGCGATGGCGACATCATCTGGCTACGTGATAGTGCCCTGGTAAAACAAGACGGCCCCACCCGGCTGATTTACGGGGTCATCAGCGACATCACCGAACGGAAACAAATTGAGGCGGAACTAAACCAATACCGCCTGCGCCTGGAAGACCTGGTCATCCGCCGCACCGAAGAGTTAGCCCGTGCCAAAGAAACGGCCGAAATGGCTAACAAAGCCAAAAGTGAGTTTATTTCCAGCATGAGCCACGAGTTACGCACCCCGCTCAACGGCATTTTGGGGTATGCCCAGATTTTGCGCCGCGATAACACCCTGAACCCACGACAACAAGATAGCATCGGCATCATCGAGGAAAGTGGGCGGCACCTGCTCATGATTATCAATGACATTCTGGACTTTGCCAAAATTGAAGCCAACCGGATGGATTTGTACATCACCGACTTGCACCTGCCCCGGTTCCTGGAAGATATTACCACGCTGGTGGAGATGCGTGCCCAACAGAAAGGCATCACGTTTACCTGTGAACTGTCACCCGAATTACCATCGGGTATTCGTGCCGATGAAAAAAGGTTGCGCCAGGTGTTGATTAATCTGCTGGAGAACGGGGTCAAGTTCACCGAAAAAGGGAGTGTTACCTTCAAAGTAACCCCATTATCGGCCGTTTCGCCCGATTTGCACCAGATAATTCGGTTTGAAGTGATAGATACCGGGGTTGGCATTGCCGAGGAGATGCTGGAAACCGTGTTTCGGCCGTTTGAGCAGGCTGGTGACATACGCCGCCGCGCCGAAGGCACCGGGCTGGGTCTGGCTATC
>CAZPEJ010000844.1:0-2330 GCA_964585465.1 uncultured Ardenticatenaceae bacterium | reverse complement strand
TTCCGAAACAGGTTTTCATCTACAGCCCATCAGGGTGTCCAGGCAATAATGTTTGTAAAAGGGTCTAAGTTGGGATATAGCTCATCTAATTGAATCAACTCAACTATAGATTCAGGTTGTTTCGGGTTTGCAGCATATAAATTTCGTGCCATTTTGAATAAGAAGGTAGTTGAATTAAGCCAGTTGACTGGGGTTATTTGTTCAAAATCAGGCTCAGAAACCCTTACAGCCATAAGTTCCTGGCTGTCAAAGAAAATTAAACTGACATCATCGTCAAAAGCAATCCATTTTCCGTCAGGCGACCAGCTAGTGACCCTCATATTCCCATCGAGAATAGATTGTATCTGCTTTGCTTCCAGGTCAAGCATAAAAAAAGACGTAGGCTTGTTAAAGCCACCCCCCAACCCAATAACGATCCTTTGCCCATTTGGCTCCCAACGAGCGACAGCAGGTAGTTGTTGTTTAGGAGATTCAAAGGTTAAGGGGGTACTACCAATATCCACTACCTTTAAGGTGTGCGTTTCATTTTCCTTACCAGCACTGATATAGCGGTTAGGGGTGACTGGTGACCAAGCTAATGCAAAATCACTAACTTCAATGCTTTCTTGGGTATCTAAATTGAAACTGATGTGATGTTCTTCCTGCAAAACTGTTGTGTCACGTAAGCGGATGTAGAGCCATTGCTGATCAGGCGACCAACCCTCTAAAAATCCATGATACTCACTGGATGAAAAGAAGGGTGTCAGTTGAGTTGTTTCACCGGTAGCAATCTCAGCTACCCATATAGCCCAAGTCCCATCTGCTTCGGCCACAGTGTAACCAATGGCAGTTTTATCAGGTCGCAATTGAATAATGGGGCCAATATAAGTATCCGGTTTGGCCGGTACTAACAAAGTAGATTCTTGGGTCTCGCTGGAATACATCCAAAGCCCGTGAACGTTTTCCTCCTCTGACCATACGACGAAAGCAAGTTGAAAGGCCCAATATGGCTCTGGCGTAAACGTAGGAGTTACAAAGGGTGTTAAGGTGGGGGTTATAGAAGGCAAAGGCGCAATCACGGGAGTAACTGTGGGCTCTAGAATAATTGTTTCTGTTGCTGTATCAGTAGATGTTGCAACCAATGCAGTTTCTACTTCTGCTAAGACACCGCTTGTTTGTGACGACTGCTGTGTCGTTGCTCGTGGAGGAAGTTGTGGTGCAGTTTCTAACGGTGGTTTACCCATTGATTGACAGGCTATAAATTGCAACCCAAACACGATAATGATTGTTGTAAAGCAATACCTTGTAGCGTTTTTTGTCATAGTTTGCACTCCGTAATTCACTAAAGTTGGCGGCACCTTCTCCTTAACACCCTGTGGTAGCACAATCTACAGTTGTGGCCGGTACAGGTACGCCCCAGGGGTGATACCCCGTCGCAGGTCCGAAAAATGCTCGATCAGTTAGAGGGAGTTCCTGATTATTAATAGCACTTGTGTCATAATGACCAAAATACTCGGCTCCGTGGATGTAGTCGGGTACGTCAGCATAAAGAACCGCATAAGCGATAGCTACAAAGTCCAGATAGATTTCATCTGATGCATCGGGCCATTCATTGGGGTAATCTCTTAATGTATTTCCAAAAACATATTGATCTGGTTTGCTAACAATTCCAGGGATGGATGAGTAATCTCCACCTGCCCGGCTCTTGATGGTTTGAGTAATGCCCAAGGAATCACCTACAAAATAAGGCTCAAGCCAAGCCTCTACATCTGGGAAGTATTGTGCACTGGGATGTAGAGTACGATGTTCATAATAGGTGGCGGCAGCGGCAGCCTCGTAAGGGAACATTTCATTGAGATTCTCAGGTCTGCTGGTATGCAAAGGTATGTAAACTGAACCTAATTCCTCGTTAGCGTATGGTTGAACAATACTCAGGTCTAAATGTACCCACGTTACATTTGAGTTTTGTGAAGATGTTCCGGGAAAAGATGAAGGATTTGAACCATCGTCTGACCAGCCCCCTTCGTTATCACATTCCCAGGGCATGTCCTCGCATGTTGCATGACCCGTGGGATCTGTGTACTTGACAGGATTGTTCAACGTGTAGGAATACCGATTATAGCTTTGGGGGTTGGTGGGGTTGGGGACGAGGGTATCGGCACTGATGAACCTGCCCACTCCTGGCAAGTAGTAGCGGGCATTGTAGTAGTACAGTCCCAGTTCCAGGTTCTCCTTCTGCCCGGTGTACTGACGGCCGTTTTCCTTTTTAACCACAGATGACACGGATTTAACCTCCCCCCATTCACCATTCACAAATCATAATTCACAATTCACCATTAGAAACGGCCGTT
>CAZPEJ010000843.1:0-2332 GCA_964585465.1 uncultured Ardenticatenaceae bacterium | reverse complement strand
GGTCGGGGTTGAGGGTGAGGTCCAGGGTGCCCCAATGATCGGCCAGCCCGGCCAGGATGAGCTGCTTCACGTCAGCTTGATGGCGGGGGTGGAACGGCCGTATTTCAAACGTTTTTGCCATGCCGCAATTATCTCATCTTACTTGTCCCAGACCAAATGCTACGGCTGGTTAGGCTGTCGGTATGGGAGAAGATCCCGAAGGTTCTGAGGGCCGGTTTGGAGGCCAGGGACACCGTTCCCAGGACTCAAAAGGGTGGGCCGAAGGGTATGACCAGGTCAACAAGAAATAACAGGCGGCTCTTTGGGAAATCAGGGAGTTTATGCAGTGATGCGTGAAACGTGAAACGTGATGAACTTCTGGTCACGTTTCACGCCAAACCCGACGAAATCCTGAAGACCCTAAAGTTTTTACCGACCGCCTTTTTTTGCTGTCGTCAGTCATGGATTTGGGTTGGTCCTTAATTGAAGGAGAAAGTCGCCATTTCTATACTTGGGCCGTCGTGAAGAATGGTGCCAGCAACGGCCGTTTGCTTCATTGACAGCTTTCCAGTCAGACAAACCTCATGAAAAAGGACAATCCATGAAACGTGCTGCGATTTTTCTCATCCTGTTTTTGCCGGTAAGTTTGTTGGTGGGCCTGGGGTATGTGGTAAACGGCCGTGTGCAGGCCAAACCGCAGCTGGTGGATGTGGGTGGCACCCTCACCACCGACAGCACCTGGACCGCCGCCAACAGTCCCTACGTCCTAACCTCTACTCTAACGATACCTGAAGGCATCACTCTAACGGTAGAACCCGGCGTTACTGTTCTAGCCCAGAGCTACGGTGGCATTGTTGTCGAGGGAAAAATCGTAGCCATTGGCACACCAACTAATCCGATTACCTTCACATCTGCTGCCGATTCTGCTCCAGGCGAATGGCCCGGCTTTTTCTTTTGGGATGGGGCAGGGCAGTTCGAGCATGTAGTTATTCGCTACGGGGGTGAAAACGTATCTGATCCAGTTGGAGGTCTGCCCCTATCCGGCGCAAACTTGAATATTGCTGGCCTGGCAGGCAGTGAAGGTGTCACCATTAGGAACAGTACCATTCACGGCAGCAACGGTTTTGGCTTGTTTGTTCCAGTCGATTTTTTGCACCTGTTACACATGGAGAATGTGACCTTTACCCAAAACATCACCAATCGAGTACAAATTCTTGATCCATTCGGTATCCCTATTGTTTCGGATGTTACCTTGTCGCCGCAACCGGGTCTTGAAGGTTATGAGTTCGACAAAAGTGGATTGGTCGTGGCAGAGGGAACTTTGACGCTGGAACCGGGAACGACCCTCATCAGCCCAACTGATTCGGCGATCGTTTTGCAGGGTGGTCACTTAACGGCCGTTGGCACACCCGAACAACCCATTACGTTTACGTCTGTTACAGATTCGGCAGCGAGTCGCTGGGGTGGCATCTTTTTTTGGGATGGTTCAGCCGAGCTGATACATACCCGTATTCGCTATGCCGGCGAAGATGTGGGGCAACAGGCAGTGAGTACCTTGCACGTGTATGAAGTTCCTGATGGCCAGGAAGTAGTTCTGGAAGACAGCATTATTGAGGGCAGCGGCGGGTATGCCATTGCGGTTGAGGTTGACAATTTGCACCAACTACATTTGCAGAACAACCAGTTTACCAACAATGCCCTGAATCGGATTCTAGTGCTGCCGGATATAGATGGTGGTGATGGCTCGCTGGCAGGATCCGCAGCCATGCCGGGCCAGAATGGGCTGGAAAGCTATGAACTATTGTCGCACATGGTTGTCCCCGCAACTATGACGCTAACGCTCGGTGCTGGTGCAACACTAATGATGCCAGATATGGGTCAATTTTTGGATGTGCAGGGGCATTTGGAAGTGGCGGGAACGGCCGTCGACCCCGTCCTGATTACTTCAATTGGCGATCTGCCAAGCAACCAGTGGCTTGGAATTAATGTCACTTCTGGCTCGGCCCATTTTGCCCACACAACGCTACGCCATACAGAAACCCCTTTGTTTATTTTTTCCGAGGTGGGCGGCGATGTGATGTTGGAAAATAGCACGATTGAAGAGAACAGCGTATTTCCTATCTTCGTGACTTCAGAAGCGCTGCACCGCCTAAAAATGGATAACGTCAGCTTCAGCAACAATGTGCCAAACCGCATAGCAATTGAGCTGAACAGCGCGCCTGGCGTGATGGCCACTTTATCAGGAGATGTCTTGTTGACGCCGCAACCTGGCCTGGAAGCCTACGAAATAATTGAAGGAGCTGGTACTTCCACAGTGCTGAATGTGCCACAAGGCATAACCCTCTCGCTGGCG
>CAZPEJ010000842.1:0-2336 GCA_964585465.1 uncultured Ardenticatenaceae bacterium | reverse complement strand
CGGTTTCTATTGGTACTATCTGGCAGTTTGGCGTTTTGGATCGGGCTGGCAAAAAAGTTACCCAGGATTTAACCCTTTACCGGGTGCCAGATGAACTGGAAAATTTATTGGGAATTTTGATAGCCATTTTGAAGGGGGAAAAATGACCACAACAAAAACTTATGGGGTGTGTCCACATGATTGCCCGGATGCCTGTGGGGTTGTTACCGAGGTGGAAAACGGCCGAATCCGCTCCTTCTCCGCCGCCTCCCACCACCCCATCACCCAGGGCTGGTTGTGTGCCAAAGTTCGGCCGTACCCCGACCACGTATACCACCCCGACCGCCTGCTCTACCCCCTCAAACGAGTTGGGCCAAAAGGCAGTGGGCAGTGGCAACGTATCAGTTGGGCGGAAGCAGTGGGCGAAATCGGCCGAAAATGGCGCGAGATCATCGCCCAATACGGCGCAGAGGCCATTTTACCCTACAGCTACAGCGGCACGTTGGGATTGGTGCAAATGGGGGTTGCCAGCGGCCGTTTTTGGAATCGCCTGGGAGCCAGCCAGCTTGAGCGCAGCATTTGTGGTGCAGCCGCCGAATTTGCTGTGGAAACCACATTAGGTGTGCGCCAGAGCCAGGCATACAAAGATGTGGCGCACAGCCAACTGGTCATCATTTGGGGACACAATCCCGTTAGCACCGCCCCCCACTTTATGCCCCACCTCAAGGAAGCCCAACGCAACGGTAGCAAAGTGGTGGTCATTGACCCGCGCCGCACCCGCACTGCCAAAGGCGCAGATTGGCACATTGCCCCCAAACCCGCCACCGATGGGGCTTTGGCATTGGGAGTGGCACAGTTGATTGTGGCAAACGGTTGGCATGATGAAACGTGGTTAGAAACACACACCGTTGGCTGGCCGCAACTGCGGGAACGATTGGCGGAGTACCCCCTGGCACGAGTAGCCGACATCACCGGGTTGCCGGAAGCGGATATTTATGAACTGGCGCGGCTTTATGCTGCCCATAAACCAGGGCTGATTAAAATTGCCGATGGGCTACAACGCCATTTGAACGGTGGGCAGACGGTGCGGGCGATTTGTGCCCTGCCTGCTCTCACCGGGCAGTATGGGGTGCGGGGCGGTGGTTTGGCGTATAGCACCAGCGGTTATTTGCAGTGGGATCACCAGGCGGTGAACTACTGGACGGAGTGCCCACCGCCAGGGCGTGTGGTTAATATGAATCGGTTGGGGGCGGCTTTGTTGGGCGAGGTGGTGAATCCCCCCATTCAATCCTTGTTTGTGTTTGGCTCTAATCCGGCGGCTGTGGCCCCCCATGCTGGCAAGGTGGTGCAGGGCATGAAGCGGGAAGATTTGTTCACGGTGGTGCATGAGCTGTTTATGACCGATACGGCCGAATTGGCCGACCTCATCCTTCCCGCTACCTCGCAACTGGAACAAACCGACCTGCACAAAGGATATGGGCACACGGTGTTGGGTTACAATGCCCAGGCCATTGTGCCGTTGGGTGAGTGTCAGAGCAATTGGGAGGTGATGGGGTTGCTGGCGCAGGAGATGGGTTTTACGGAACCCTGGTTGCACCAAAGTGTGGATGGGGTGATTGAGGAGGTGTTGGCAAAAACGGCCGTTTTCCACCCCGCCCTTGCTGGTATCACCCTGGAACGCCTTAAAACCGAACATTTTATTGAGTTACGGTATGACCCAGACGTGCCATTTGCAAACGGCCGTTTTCCCACCCCCAGCGGCAAAGTAGAACTATTTGCCCAATCCCTGGCCGACAAGGGGTTTGATCCCCTGCCAGGTTATACCCCGGCGGTAGACCAGGAGCAGAACGGAGCGCGAGGAGCGAAGGGCGAAGAGCGATTTTTCGCTCCTCGCTCCTCGCCCCTCAACCTCCTTTCCGGCGCGGCGCACCACTTCACCACCAGCACCTTTGCCAATCAGAAGGGGTTATTGAAACATGAAGGGCAGCCTTTTATCGAAATTCACCCCGAAGATGCGGCGTTGCGCGGCATTCAAGACGGGGATTGTGTGCGGGTGGAAAACGGCCGGGGGTGGGTGGTGTTGCAGGCCAAAGTAACGGATGGGGTGCGGCCGGGGGTGGTGGCTTCGCCAAAGGGGCGGTGGAGTAGGCTGGAAAACGGCCGAAATATCAACTGGACGACCTCCGACGCGCTGGGTGACATGGCCGGGCAAAGCACCTTTCACGATAACCAGGTGTGGGTGCGTCTGCTCGATGGCCTTGAATAACGTTCCTGTGAATGGTAAGGAATGAAAATTAAACAACTTACAGAACTGAGATTGGAGATTGGAGATTGGAGATTGAACCAATCTCTAATCT
>CAZPEJ010000841.1:0-2340 GCA_964585465.1 uncultured Ardenticatenaceae bacterium | reverse complement strand
CTTTAATGATGGCCAAACACATCTGGTTGCAATCATCATGGGATAGAAAAGGAGGTGCTTATCGAAAGTGAGAGAAACCGAACTGATTATTCACCAATTACTGAAATACCATGAGGAGATAAGAAATGAAGACTTACACAAAATTGTTCTACTTATTGATCATGTCCGCATTAGTGGTCATGTTAGTTGCCTGTGGTGGTGGAACTGCCAATAACACTGAAAACACAAGCAATACCGAAACCGCGGCGAATGCTGAGAACAGTGGTAACACCGAAAACACAGCTGAAGAACCCGCCGTTGAAGAGCCAACCGAAGAGCCAGCGGCTGAACCCACTGAAGAACCAGCCGTTGAAGAACCGACCGAGGAACCAGCGGCTGAACCCACCGAAGAACCAGCCGTCGAAGCCCCTGAACCTGTGACACTCCGCTATGCCAACTGGAATCTGGGCACCGAGGAAGAAAACAACATTCAACGGCAACTGGTTCAGGCGTACATGGAAGCGAACCCCCATGTCACCATTGAATTTGTGGATATGTCTGCCGAAGGGGGTTGGGATGCCGTTTTGACTTCTTACGCCGCCAAAGGTGAATTGCCCGACGTGTTCATGGCGAATAATGTGCCGCTGTATGTGCAAAATGACTGGCTGGCCGACCTAACCGCGATGGTGGAAGCGGATACCGATTGGGCCAATGTTCCCCAGGTACTCAAGGACAGCGTGACCTACAATGAACAGGTACTGGGTATGCCAGCGGCTCAATTTGTTATGGGCTATTTCGTCAACAAAGATCTGTACGAAGCCGCCAATCTGGATGCGCCAGAATACGGTTTTACTGTCGAAGAGTTTGAAGCGGCTGTTACCGCCTTGAACAACATCGAACAGGGTGTCCTGGGCCTGGACGAAATGGAATTTGTAATGGGGTGGTATGCCAATACGCAAGACCCCAACCTGAAATGGTTCAGCTTTGACGGGGCGCAGATGAATTACAACTCTGCCGCCTTCAAAGATGCGGTGGCGATGGCCGGGGAACTGAAACCGTATACCTGGCAAGGTTTGAGCGACGAGCAAAAAGCCAACTTTACCGCCACTGGCCCCTGGGAACTGTTCCTGAATCAGGAAGTTGGAATGCGTTGGGATGCCTCTTGGTCCGTTCCGGCTTATGTGCAAAATGCCACGTTTGAATGGGATTTCATTGGGATTCCCGGTGGTAACCAGGCGATGGTGATGGACGTGATGGTTGTCTCTAAAACCACCGCCAACATGGAAGAATCCTACAAGTTTGCCAAATGGATGACCTTCTCCAGCGAAGCGTATGCGAAAGAGGCTGAACTGGCCGCGGCGATGGATTCTGCGCCCAAGATGCCGGTTGCGGTTGATGAGGCTTCTTTGGCCCTCTACACACAGTTCGTAGACAAACCAGGCATTCTGGCGGCCCTGGCAAATCTGGACAACAGCCTGATCGAATCTCTGGCGAAAGTTGTCCCTGGCTATATCAATGCGCGTTGGGAAGGAAAACCGGGTATTGACGTGGGTGAGGACCTGGATGTGAATATGTGGTTCATGTTCAACTTCGCCAATGATGGTCGGTACAAGTACGAGGATTACTCGGCGCAGTTAGAAGAGTTTGCCAATCAGATTTTGGCAGACGCGGCCGCGGCTCTGAACCCATAAGCTGTTTATAACAAAAAAGGGCGTTGTATGTTTATGACGCCCTTTTTTGTTTCCGCAAAGACAATACAATCATAGGCTGATGAAGGAACCCCTTCATCAGCCCCACTGCCATCCCCTTTCATCCCGACAAAACCTTCAGGCAAGTGATTGTCGAGGCAGGCAAAGGCGCGTATGTCCTTAAAATTGGCACAAGCCGCTAAGAAAAAGATTGGGGCTTTTACGATGCTTCCCACCAGGGGGGATAATCGTCAATCGCGAATCTCCCCGCGTAGAGGCTACAAATACCGGCTCTGGATAGGGTTGGTATTAATTTTAATGACGGTTATGCCGCCCTCTTCTACCCATGCCTTTGTGCCGGAAAACCACGCTCCGGTGGTGACAGCCTCCCCAATTCAACTTCCCACCTATAACGGTGATGGTCACACAATAGAAATTCAGGCCGATGCCTTTGGCCTGCCCCTGGCCGAAACGGAAATTGCGGCTCTGTATGATAAACCTAGTGTCTTTCTGCAAAAGGACGACGCCATCCTTTTTGCTGTGACCCTTGAGGAAGCGGGACTTTATACGCTCTGGTTTGATGTCGCGGCCGCGGCCGCTTTCATCAACGCCCCCGAAGGACAACTTTTAATAGACGGGGCCTTCCCTTCTCCCGATACCCAGCGCATCGTTT